>JAIRLL010000249.1 GCA_031259505.1 Tannerella sp. | reverse complement strand
CTTCCGATCTCCTGCTTTATTTTTTCCTGCGTATCTTTTTCGTCCTGCAGGAAAGCGTCCAGGATCTGCCGGGCGTTGTCTTCGCTCATCTGTTCGTTTTGCTGTTGCTCTTCCTGCGTTTTTTGAGGCTGATCCTGTTCCTGCGGTTGTTGCTGTTGCTGCTGTTGATCTTCGTTTTGCCTGTCCTGCTGATCCTGTTGCTGCTGTTGCTGATCTTCGCTTTGCTGGTTTTGAAGCATTTTTTGCGCCAGTGCAAGGTTGTAGCGCGTTTCGTCGTCTTTCGGATTCAGACGCAGCGACGCTTTGTACGCTTCGATACTTTTGGTATATTCCTGATTGCTCGCACCGATATCGCCGGCGTCGCGGGCTGCAAGTGCAGCAATCATGCTGATATTTCCCATATTGTGATAGACCTTCGCCATACGGGGGATATTCTTCGCTTTGTTTTCCTCCAGCAGACGCTGTTTCTGGTCGCTCACAGACTTGTACTGTTCGGCGGCTTCGGGAAATTTCTGCTGCCTGTACAGCGCATTGCCCAAATTGTATGCGCCTTCAACCGAGCGGGGATTTACGTCCTTGCTTTTTCGGTATGCAATCTCCGCTTCGGTATATTTTTCTTTCCTGTATAGTTTATTCCCTTCGCGGATATGACTGCGTTCGCCTTTCTGTCCAAATGCCATTCCGATACACAGAAGGCAGGTTGCTGATCCAATAATTGTCTTGCGTGTTATCTTCATCATTTTAATCCATTAAGAAAATAGTTTTACTTTTCTGAACAATCTGTTTTTACGTTCCAGCATCAGGAGCTCGATCGTCAGCAGCGCCAGCGCGATCCATGCCGGCACGTGGAACTGTTCGTCGTATTCCGAATAGATTTTGCTGTCCATTTCGGTTTTGTCCATTTTATTTATTTCGGCCTGAAGCGTACGCAGGGCGGCATTGTTGTTTTCGGCACGCACGTAAATACCTTGCCCCGCGGCTGCAATCTCTTTACACATCTGTTCGTTCAGTTTTGTAACCACGGTATTTCCTTCACTGTCTTTCAGGAAATTATTCCTGTCAATGGGAATGGGTACGCCCTGCGGAGAGCCGATGCCTACGACATGCACCTTGATGTTTTTTTCCGCTGCGTCGGCGGCGGCTTTCGTGGCATCGCCTTCGTGGTTTTCGCCGTCGGTGATAATCAGAATGGCCTTGCTCGATGCATCGTTCGGCGTGAACGAACGCAAGGCGAGGTTGATAGCTCTTTCGATGGCCGTTCCCTGCGACGAAACCATCGAGGGGTTGATGGATGCCAGAAACATCTTGGCGGAGATGTAATCGGACGTAATCGGTAACTGCGTAAAGGCATCGCCTGCAAAGACGATTAGCCCGACCTTATCGTTCGAAAAACCGTCCGTCATGATGGAAAGCATCTGTTTGGCTTTCTCGAGACGGTTGGGTTTGATGTCTTCCGCCATCATCGAGTTGGATACATCCAGGCATATTACGATTTCGACGCCCTGCCGCTTGACGGTTTCGAGTTTCGAGCCGAACTGCGGCCCTGCAATTACAAAAACAATGACCGCTATGGAACTGAACAGCAGCCAGAATTTCGCATGTTGCCTTTTGGATGATACTTCGGGCATCAACTGCGAAATCAGTGTGGGATTGCCGTATTTCCGGAGCGCCTTCCTGTTTGCGAGGACTACATATATATACAGTACTGCCAGCGCGGGAAGCGCCAGGAGCAGATACAGAAATTCGGGATTTGCAAAACGAAACATGACTATTCTCCTTTTTTTGTTACGGTATCTTTCTGAATAATGTATATCTAAGCAGTATTTCGAGCAGCAGCAGGCCGAACACGACAAGCGCCGCGTATTTGTATTCTTCCTGTTTTTTGCTGTATTCCTGCACGTTTATTTTTGTTTTTTCCATCCGGTCAATTTCGGCGTAGATGTCTCGCAGGCTGGCGTTGTCCGTTGCACGGAAATACTGTCCGCCCGTGGTTGCCGCTATTTGCTGCAACGTGTTTTCGTCAATATCCACAGGCACATTCCTGTAAATAACGCCGTTGGGTGTCTGGAAAGGATACGGCGCTTCGCCTTTTTTCCCTACGCCGATGGTGTATACCCTGATGCCGAAAGTTTTGGCTATTTCCGCTGCTGTCACTGGGGCGATTTCTCCTCTGTTGTTCGAGCCGTCCGTCAGCAGAATAATGACTTTCGACTTGGCCTGGCTGTCCTTGATGCGGCTGACGGCGTTCGCCAGTCCCAGCCCGATAGCCGTACCGTCCGTCAACATACTTATCATACCCCGGTTGATGTCGTTGAAGAAATTCAGCAGGATGGCATGATCAATCGTGAGCGGGCATTGCGTAAAACTCTCGCCGGCAAAAATGACTAAGCCGATATTGTCGGTCGGTCGTCCGTTGATGAACGAGGCCGCCACGTTTTTTGCGGCTTCGAGCCGGTTGGGTTTCAAGTCTTCTGCCAGCATACTTGCCGAAATATCTAACGTGAGCATGATGTCAATACCCTCGGTCGTAGAGCTTTGCCAACTGTTGGTGGATTGAGGCCGCGCCAGCGCTATTATCAGGCAGGCGATGGCAAGCGTCCGCAATGCAAAGGGCAAATGGCGCAGATAAACCTTTAAAGTCGTCGTTCCTGGCGCGTCAAATGCCTGCGAAGACGAGATTTGTATGCTTGCATGATTTTTGCGCATTTTCCATACGTACCATCCAATCAGCGGAATGAGCAACAGCAACAGATACAGGTAAGCTGAATTTGCAAATATTATACCGTTCATAGCGTTTCCCCTCCTCCGGAATTTGAAGTGTTCGTTTCGCCGTTGCCTGCCTGCTGCGCCGGCAGTTCTACCGGCGGCTCGACAAATTCGACTTGTCTGGTCTGGCTGACAAACAGATAGGCGTTTTTCAGACTCAGATCATTTTCGTCGGGTAGCGGATGAAGTTTGGCAAATTTCACAAAATCTGCCAGCGACAGTATTTGTCTCAGCGTATCGTGAGCCGAGCGGGTTTCACACGTGTGCCGGATGGCGTCCATAATCTCGTTTGTAGTCATTTCCATAGCGTAAATTCCGTAGCGTCTGAAAATGTAGTGGCGGAGCGTATCCGTAATCTGTGTATGGTATTCCTTGTTTTTTCCCTGCTGCCATAATTTTTGCCGTTTGATGACGTCCAGTCGCTTGACGGCTTCTTCGTGAGGTGGCAAGGGTGGTTCCCTTTTCCTGAGAGGAATCAGCGATTTCCTGTTTTTCAACCGTTTGACGATGTAAATAATGGTGATGGCCAGAATAATCGCCAGAAAGACGCCCAGAATAACCGGATAATAATCTGCCCATACGAACGGAGGCCTCCAGATGCCTTTGATGTCGAAAAATTCGTTCGGGGCGTCTGTATTGACAGGAAGTGTCCACACTTTCAGAGCTACCTGTTCGGAACAGGTCGTATCCCCGTTGTCGATTACCATGAAAGGCGGCAGCAGATAGAGCGCCGAATCGAAAGAGGTTATCAGGATGTTTTGCCTGATTTCTATCCGGTTATTGCCGATGTCGACGGTATCGGGCGTCGACATCGACAATACTTCCACGCCGGTCATCAGCGTGTCGGCAGGGACAGGCCAGTATACCGTTTTTCCCTTATCGGTTGTAATGGTCAGGAAGAGCGTCGTTTGCTCGCCGATAAGGATTTCGGCAGTGTCGATTCTGACGCCGATCTGGCTTTCGAGGGCGTCGGCTTCCGTGCTCTGCCACATCAGCGCCGGAAGCAGTACAGAGCATAATAATATATGTTTGTTCAATTTCATACCGCGTCAATTTCGTTTACTGAAAAGTGTAAGCAGCGCTTTCACGTAATCGTCTTCCGTCCGTATCGAAACGGCGTCAACCCTGCATTTCTTAAACGAATTTTCCATCTCCTCCTGCCGTTTGTTCCACCACGTTTTGTAGGCGTCGCGGACGCGCCTAACCGAACTGTCTATCCATCGTTCGGCGCCGGTTTCGGCATCTTTTATTTTGATAAGTCCCACCTTCGGCAATTCCGTTTCGCGGCTGTCATATATTTGAATGGCGACCACATCGTGCTTGCGGTTGGCAATGGTAAGGGCATCCTGGTAGTTGTTTTTATCGATGAAATCGGAAATCAGGAATGCCGTACTTCTTTTTTTGATGGCATTGGTCAGGTATCTCAACGCCTGACTGATGTCCGTTTTTTTATCGTCGGGGTGAAAATCAATCAATTCGCGTATGATATACAGAATATGCCGCCGTCCCTTTTGCGGAGGGATGAATTTTTCTATCTTGTCCGAGAAGAAGATTACGCCGATTTTATCGTTGTTCAGGATGGCCGAGAATGCCAGCGTGGCGGCTATTTCGGTGACTACGTCTTTTTTCATTTGCGACACGGAGCCGAAATCCTTGCTGCCGGATACGTCGATCATGAGCATCACGGTCAGTTCGCGTTCTTCTTCATAAATCTTGACGTACGGGCGCACGTAGCGGGCGGTGACGTTCCAGTCGATATCCCTGATGTCGTCGCCGAACTGGTATTCGCGCACTTCGCTGAATGCCATTCCTCTGCCTTTGAAAGCGGAATGATATTGACCGGCAAAGACGTTGCGCGAAAGCCCCCGTGTCTTGATTTCAATCTGTCGGACTTTTTTTAGCAGTTCACTTGCTTCCATTCTTCAAATTGCTGAATCATTGAATTTTGAACTATACATTGATTATGGCACTTCGATTCTGTTCAGTATTTCGCTGACGATTTCATCGGCCGTCAGGTTGTTGGCTTCGGCTTCGTAGCTCAGCCCGATGCGGTGGCGCATCACGTCGTGGCACACGGTACGTACGTCTTCAGGAATCACATATCCTCTGCGCTTGATAAAGGCGTATGCGCGGGCTGCGGCGGCAAGGTTGATGGATGCACGGGGCGACGCCGCAAAGGCTATCATGTTGGCAAGACCGGGAAGGTTATGCTCGTTCGGATAGCGTGTCGCAAAAACGATGTCGATGATGTAGCGTGCGATCTTCTCGTCCAGATAGACTTCGCGGACGATTTTGCGCGCCTCGAGAATCTGCTGCGTATCCAGAACGGGTTTGGGTGTAATCGTCTCGCCCGAAATGTTTTGGCGGATAATTTGCTTTTCTTCTTCCTTGTCCGGGTAATTAATAACTACTTTCAGCATGAAACGGTCGACTTGCGCCTCGGGCAGCGGATAGGTGCCTTCCTGTTCGATGGGGTTTTGCGTTGCCATCACGAGGAACGGCTCGGGCAGTTTGTAGGTTGTTTCGCCGATGGTCACCTGATGTTCCTGCATGGCTTCGAGCAGCGCGCTTTGTACTTTGGCCGGCGCACGGTTGATTTCGTCCGCCAGAATGAAATTGGCGAAAACAGGTCCTTGCTTTACCAGAAATTCTTCGCTCTTCTGGCTGTATATCATCGTGCCCACGACGTCTGCCGGCAACAGGTCCGGCGTGAACTGTATGCGGCTGTACCTGGCATCGATCAGCGACGAAAGCGTCTTTATAGCCAGTGTCTTGGCCAGTCCGGGTACGCCTTCGAGCAGGATATGCCCGTCGGAAAGCAACCCTATCAACAATGATTCAATCAAATGCTTCTGACCTACGATTACCTGATTCATTCCCATCGTAATCACATTCACGAACGAACTGTTGTTTTCTATCCGTTCGTTCAATTCTCTGATATCTACTGTCTGATTCATAAAGCTGTTAATTAATTTCTTATATGCTATTGTCTTTGTTTTTTTTCAAATTGCAAAATTAAAAACGTATCGCCATACAATTTTATTTTATGGCGTTAGATAATAATAACTGTTTATATGTCATTTTTATATTTCGCTTATTCCAGTTTTGAGATGATTGCATCCTGCCGCTGCTGCGCTTTCCTGATCGACGCTTCACTGCCGGCATCAATCCCGTAAATGCTCTTTGCCGGAACCGATATTTCCATCCCGACAGGAATCATGTTCGGGTTGGCGCCTATTTTCGACTTGTTGTATTCATATATGTATACCCAAAAGACTTTGTTTCCGTAATATTTCAGCGAGAGCAGCGTCAGTCGCTGTCCCTGCGCCATTTTCACTTTGGCTATCACCTCTTTGCCGTTCGCTGCGGCGGATTGCTGCGTTGGCGGCGTGGCAGGCTTTGTTGCGGTTTTACCTGCGTTTTTTCTCTCTGCCGAAGGCGGGGGAGTCGATGTTTGCGTGGCGACAGCCGTCGTGTCGGAGCCGGACAGGGCCGAATCGGGCACGATCGTCACTTTGGCTCTTTCCAGCGCGTCTTTTATTGCATCCGAGTCGCCCGGCAAGGCAAACGATTCGCCCTGCACTATCGTATTTCTGTTATCGTTGAAGACAGACATCGTCCTGTCCGTAAGCAGATACCATATACCTCCGCCCAGAATCAGAAGCAAAAGACCCAGAATGGCGAACAGCGGCCACAACACTTTCTTCCCCGTTTCCGGTGGCGTCGCCTGCACGAGTTCTACTGCCGGTTCTTCTTTTTCGGGCGTCAATACGACGGTTTCTTCATTATCATTTTTTATGACCGGCGGCGGCGGCGGAGCGACGAGTGAAGTCTCTTCGCTGTCCGGCGTTTCCTGCGGTGCGGCTTCCGGCACGGGAGGCGGCAACAGGACTGTATCGTCGTCAGGCGGCGTCTCTTTCAGCGGCGGCGGGGCTACGGCTTGCGACGGAGCAACAAGCGAGGTCTCT
>JAIRLL010000199.1 GCA_031259505.1 Tannerella sp. | reverse complement strand
GAAACAAAAAAACGAAAAAACGGAAACCATCCATCGAGAGATAAAGAAAAAACATCTCCGGACGGAAATTATTTATTCCGTGACGGCCGTCACTTTTGGCGCGTATTCCTTATATACGGCAGAAAATCTCATATATTCATATATATTACACAGCAAATCCACATTAATTAATAAAGCTTATGGAAACAGTGATTCAACACCTCATTCAGCCGGCAGACACCGTTCCCGGCGCCGCCACAACCGCCGAACGCTTGTCTCGGGCGTCGCCGTCAACCTGAACAGCGGCGGCTCCGCGCCGGTCGTGTTTACGGAGGCGCGACCCGAAACGGCAACATATCTTATTTATTTCGCATTACTGAACAGTATCCGGTTCCGCAGTATGCTCAAACGATACCCTGCGCCATCATCGCCTGCGCCACTTTCATGAATCCGGCAATATTTGCTCCCTTCACATAATTGACGTAGCCGTCTTCCCGGCCATACGTTACGCATTGTTCATGGATGTTTTGCATGATTTGATGAAGCCGTCCGTCGACTTCGGCGGTTATCCACGAGAGGTGCATCGCGTTTTGCGTCATCTCCAGTCCCGACGTGGCCACGCCGCCGGCATTCACGGCTTTTCCGGGGGCGTACAGCATCTTGTGGCGGATGAACAGATCGACGGCTTCTTCCGTGCATCCCATGTTGGAAATCTCGGCCACGCAGAGCGTTCCGCTGTCAATCAACCGCTGTGCATCCGTAGCGTCCAGTTCATTTTGAGTTGCGCAGGGCAGTGCGATGTCCACCTTCTGTTCCCACGGGCGTTTATCGGGATAAAACACGGCTTCGGGAAACATCTCCACGTACGGAGCTACAATGTCTTCGCCCGAATTGCGAAGTTCGAGCATGAAGTCGATCTTTTTCCCCGAGATGCCGTCGGGGTCGTACACGTATCCGTCGGGGCCGGAAACTGTCACCACTTTGGCGCCCAGTTCGGTCGCCTTGACGGTTGCGCCCCACGCCACATTGCCGAAGCCCGAAACGGCGACCGTCTTTCCCTTAATCTCAATGCCGTGTTCTTTAAGCATCCGGTCTACGAAATACAGTCCGCCGTAGCCCGTCGCTTCGGGGCGCAGTATCGAGCCGCCGTAGGCCAGTCCCTTGCCGGTGATGGTGCCCGTATGCTCGCGGGTTAGCTTCTTGTACATCCCGAACAGGTATCCCACTTCGCGTGTGCCCACGCCGATGTCGCCCGCCGGCACGTCCATGTCGGGGCCGATGTTTCGCCAGAGTTCAAGCATGAAAGCCTGACAGAAACGCATGATTTCGGCATTGCTGCGCCCGCGAAACGCAAAGTCGGCGCCCCCTTTTGCACCGCCCATCGGGAGCGTGGTCAGCGCATTCTTGAAAGTCTGCTCGAAACCGAGAAACTTCAGGATGGAAAGATTCACGGAGGGATGAAAACGCAGCCCCCCCTTGTAGGGGCCTATTGCGTTGTTGAACTGCACGCGGTAGCCCAGATTGACCTGTACGTTGCCCTCGTCGTCGACCCACGGTACGCGGAATGCAATCACGCGGTCAGGCTCGACCAGACGTTCGATGATTCCGGCCTTTTCAAATTCGGGATGCCGATTGTAAACATCTTCAATAGATAGTAATACTTCGCGGACAGCCTGCAAATATTCCTGCTCGCCGGGATGTTTCGTTTCCAAAGCCGACAGTATCGTTTTTGTGTTCATGTGCGTTGTTTTTTTTATGATACTTCTTTATTCGTGCGGGCAAAAATACGGCAAGTTTTATGCGGAAACAAAATTATTCATTATTTTTGAACAACTTTATCAATAGTAAGCAGTATGGGCAGAATAGAGGAACTGACAAAAGTGGCGTTCAGCGATACGTCTTTCGACGATTTGATGAATCAGCGTATAATTAATGTACTGCTGGTTGCGACCAAGTACGACGCATTTACGCTCGAAGACGACGGGCGTGTGGAAGAGCAGATTTTCAACGAATACATGGCGCTGAACCTGCGCCACCCGCCGCGCTTTACGCAGGTGACGACCGTCGACGAAGCATTCCGAAGGATGGAAGAGATCAATTTCGAGCTGGTCATCGTCATGCCGAACATGGTCGACAGCGACATCTTCGGGACGGCGCGCATGATAAAAAAATGCCATCCGAGAATCCCGATTGTCGTGCTCACGCCTTTCTCCAAAGAAGTGTCGAAGCGCATAGAAAAAGAAGACACCAGCGCCATCAACTATATTTTCAGCTGGCTGGGCAACGCCGACGTGCTGCTGGCCATCATCAAACTGATAGAAGACGACATGAACATGCCGTATGATACTGCTGCGGGCGTGCAGATCATCCTCGTGGTCGAAGATTCCATTCGCTTCTATTCGTCGCTGCTGCCCATGCTCTACAAGTTTGTGCTCGAACAGAGCCGCGAGTTCTCGAAAGAAGCGCTGAATGCCCACCAGGAGATGCTCCGCAAACGTGGCCGCCCGAAAATCAAACTGGCGCGCAACTACAACGAAGCCGTCGAAATATTCGACCGGTACAGAAACAATATACTTGGTATTATTTCCGATTTCGGCTTCGCCCGGGACGGACAGAGTGACCCGCTGGCCGGATACAGGTTCGTCAGGTACGTACGCACGCCCTTCGCCGCGGACGACGGGAACCAAAAGCCCCAGATCCGCCCGATACCCGTCATCATGGAATCGTCGGAAACGGACTGCGAAAAGCTGGCGGACGAACTGGACGCTTCGTTCGTCAACAAACACTCGGAAAACTATCAGGAAGACATGCGGAAGAAGGTGATGGAGCAGTTCGGGTTCGGCGACTTTGTGATTGTCGACCCCGCCGACGGAAGGGAGATCATGCGTATCAGGGATTTGAAAGACCTGCAGCAAAAAGTGTTCGACATACCGGACGATGCCTTGAGGATGCATTTGGCTCACGACCATTTCTCGCGCTTCTTCTACTCCCGCGCCATGTTTCCGCCCGCAAGGCTGCTGAAAGATATAAACGTGGACGAGTACCGGAGCATGGGCGAAGCGCGGCAGCTTATCTTCGAAACGATTTTGCGCTACCGCCGCCTGAAAAACCAGGGTATCGTTGCCGTGTTTCATCCCGGGCGTTTCGACAAATACAGCCATTTCGCGCGCATCGGCGAGGGGTCAATGGGCGGCAAGGGGCGCGGTCTGGCATTTATCGACGCGATGCTCAAGCGCAATCCGTCGCTCGACAGGGAGAACTTTCCCGTCCGCATCCCCAAGACGGTGGTGCTCTGCACGGACATTTTCGACCTGTTCATGGAGATGAACGGACTGTATCCCGTGGCGCTGAGCGATGCCGGCGACGACGTCATCCTCGCGCATTTCCAGCGCGCCGAACTGCCCGAAGCGCTGAACGCCGACCTGAAGGCTTTCCTGCACGTCGTCGAACGTCCGCTGGCCGTCCGCTCGTCCAGCCTGCTCGAAGATGCGCACTATCAGCCTTTCGCCGGTATTTATTCTACCTACATGACGCCTAACCTGGCGGACAGGGACGAGATGCTGCGGGCGACGGGCTGCGCCATCAAAGGCGTC
>JAIRLL010000137.1 GCA_031259505.1 Tannerella sp. | reverse complement strand
AGTCAAGCGGAAGAGAATAGACACCCGCGTTTTGCGTTTCCAAAACAAGCTGTTTCGTTGCCGCATCGGATTTTTCGACGTTTCGGCTTGCAATAACGACACTGTTATGTTTACTTTGCAAGGCAATATTTTTGGCGCACTGATAACCCAATCCCGAATTGCCGCCTGTGATAAGAAATGTCCTGTTCAATTGTTTTCTGATGAAAATGTTTGACTTTGGGTTCTATCTGACGGCAGTTGAAGTGTGATTCCACCGTTTAAGGTGGTCGATCATCATTTGCCAGCCTTCTTTTGCATCTGTCCGGTTTGAAAGCGTGAAACCGTGCGGTGATTTCTCAAAACGGCGATGTGTGACGTCCACGCCTGCTTCAATCAGCAAGTTGCAAAAACGTTCACCTTCGGCGCAAAGGGAATCTTTTCCGGCAGTGATGATGAGTGTCGGCGGGAAGGCGGCGAGCTGTTTGCGCGAGGCATAGACCGGGGAAATCATCGGGTTTTTGCGTTCTTCCTTATGGATACAGTAGCAGGCGTCGAAGAGCCGCGACATGCGGTGGCTGAGAAACAGTCGTGCGACCAGTCCTTTACCGCGTGGCTTGAGGGCCGGATCGGTATAGATGTCGAGCGGAGGATAGTCGAGGATGGCGCAACGGATAGGGGGTTCTCCTGTTTCTGCGTTTTTAATGCAGATGGCGGCGGTGATGTTTCCACCTGCACTGTGCCCGCCGACGGCAATCCTGTCGCCGTCGATGCCCAATTCTTCGGAATGATTCCGCGCGTATCTGACGGCCGAATAACATTCATTGACTGCGGCGGGAAAGGGGGATTGCGGCGCGAGGCTGTATGCTACATTCAGTATTTTTACGTTCGCCTTTTCGGCGACATGCATCATGTACGGGTCGTCCATCTCCGGACAACCCAGAATGAAGCCTCCGCCGTGGAGATTGATGAAAAGAGGCAGACGTTCGGGTATTTCCATTCGATACCCGAGCGCCCGCACTCGCCCTGCGTCCGTGTCGAGGTACAGTTCCTTGCCGGTTGTGCGTCCCTGTTTGCCACCCATAGCCGAGCGTTCCGCCAGTTTCTTGAGCAGGGCCGTTTTTTTAATCAACACTTCCCGCGTGTAAGTTTTATTTGTCATCTGTGAATAATCAAAAGCCTTCCATTGAAAGGGTATATCCGTATTCGTATTCTTTTTCCCTGAACCGGTAGATGTCGAGCGGTTGTGCGCCCCATGTGTTAAGCCCTGCCACGCCGCGCTGGAACAAGTCTACGCAAAGCACGGTTTCGTTTCGGGGAATAACATCCGAGAGATGCTGCTGTTTCTTGGTCATACCGGCGTCAAGGTCTTCGGGACGGTTGTTGGTTGCGCTGACCGAGAGGGGTTGCAGTCCGTGGATTTTCACGGTTGCGCCGCTTTCGTTTTTCAGAGTCAGCCACCGCAAATCCACTTTGTTGCCGGTTTCCTGGGGACGGTAATATTTCCAGGCCTGCTCGCTTACTTTGCCGCTGTAGATGCCGAAAAAACAGTCGAATTTTCGGTCAATATAGCTTTCGCGCGGACCGCGACCATACCAGGTCAGGTTTTTGTAAGTTTTCGGCAGAGACATGATCATTCCGAAGCGCGGCAATTCGGGCAGGTCGCCGGCTGTTGCCCGGTATTTGGCCTTTATGGTCAGACTTCCGCCGGGATTGACGGTGTATGAGAGTTCTACGACGGCATCCGGGGCGCGCAATTTTGCCAGATAATTAAACGTGTTTGTATGCTTGTCGAATCCTTTATATTGATATGTAATGCCCTGTGCCGCCGCATCCCAGATACGGAGGTTGTACTGGTCGTGCGAGCCGAAATCGTTGTCGGTGGGTGCGCGCCAGAAGTTCAGGCGTGGCAGTTCGTTGAAAATACGCTGTCCGCCGGCCGTAATATTCAACAGGCTTCTGCCGTTTTGCGTTGAAAACTCATAACTGATTTTACCCGATCTTACGTGGATGACATTTTCTTTTTCTTCGATATTCAAGGGATGGCCGTTTGCTTCGCTGTCAACGAAATAATCATTTTGCGGCATGGCAAATTCCTCTTTTGCCGATTCAAAGCCTGCGGGTGTAAATTCCGTTGCGTTTTTTTGACAGGCAAATATCTGCAGGAAATGTTCCGTACCTTTTTCGGCTGTGATTTCCGGCAGGTTCAGTTGTATATCTTTTTTGCTGTCGGCTTTCAGTTCCACGTCAAAGGTTCCTTCGGCTGTTTTTTCGCCGTTTTTCAGCAGAATCCATTTGCAGGCATAGTCGTTTTTCGTTAAATCCCGGAACTTGAAATCATTTATAACGGTGATGATTCCGTTTTGCAAATCTTTGGCTTCGAACAAAATGTTTTGGTAAACCTTTTTGACGATATACGTATGGGGGACGCAGTTTTGATCGGGGCTGACGAGGCCGTCCATGCAGAAATTGCCGTCATTGGGCAGGTCGTAACCGCCGAGGTCGCCGCCGTATGCCCAGTAGAAGCGTCCCTGTTCGTCTTTTGCCGGGAAGCCGTGATTGTACCATTCCCAGATGAAGCCTCCCTGCATGTTCTTGCTCGTGCGCATCACGTCCCAGTAATCCTGAAAATTACCCATGCTGTTGCCCATGGCATGGGCATATTCGCACATGATGAACGGTCTGCCCAGGTCTTTTTTCGCATCGTTTACCAGG
>JAIRLL010000045.1 GCA_031259505.1 Tannerella sp. | reverse complement strand
CGTTCAGTTCTTCGAGTTGAAAGCGGATGTAGTCTTCTTCCGATTTTGCCTGCCGCATTTTTTTCGTCAGTTCGTCCAGTTGATTCGTAATCGAAAGGTATCGGTCGTATTCTTCTCTGTAGGTTTTCAGCAGCGGCGCCGTGCCGGCCATCACGTCTACCACGTTCAACTGGAAATGCGTGTCTGCGAGCAGGAGGCTCTGATGTTGAGAATGAATGTCAATCAGCCGGTCGCCGAGCAGTTTCAGTATGTTCAGCGACACGGGCGTGTCGTTCACGAAAGCGCGCGACTTGCCCGAGTTCAGGAGTTCGCGGCGCAGGATGCAGTTTTGCCGGTCGTATTCGAGGTCGTTTGCGGCGAAAAACGTGTCTAAACGGTATGCCGAAATGTCGAAAACGGCTTCTACCACGCATTTTTCAGAGCCTGCCTGAATGCTTTTGCTGTCGGCACGCTGTCCCAGAACCAGCGCCAGTGCGCCCAGTATGATGGATTTGCCTGCGCCTGTTTCACCCGTCAGGACGGAGAACCCGTCGTCGAACTGTATATTCAGATTGTCGATCAGGATAAAATTTTTTATGGATAAGGATTTCAGCATGAATTATTTTTTTATCGCTTCCAGCCGGATGCTTTCAGCCGGATACAAGTTCGACATCATTTTATATCCGTCCTGTTTCTCCTGCGTCGTTGCTTTCGAATAGAGGGCAATGACTTCGTCTAGTTTGGCATCCGAAAACACCTGCAGCAGGACGGAGTTGGGGCGTGCGGTCTTGAACGTGGTCAGCGAGGGAAGCGCCGCGATGATGTTCGTCCGTCCCCGGTCGGCGTTGGCGGCCATCTCGTCCAGTCCCTTGCGGTGGTAATCATACCAGAACTGACGGAAAAAATCACTGTTGTTTTCCGTCAGCGCCGTGGCCAGCGCATGGCGGTTGCGGTCGCTGTCGAAAGCTTTCCAGCCCGACCATCCCATCTGCGACTGGGCAAGCGTGACGATGTGTTGCGCTTCCTGCAGGAAAGGCGTACCGCCTTTGGGCGCGAAACTGTCGAAGTCAAGACCCAGAATTACGTATATGTAGAACACGATTGTCGCGGTCAGATTGCTTTCGAGCGTATTTTCGGTATATTCCAGCGGTTCGAATTCCGTATATTCGAAGTCGAACTGCGTGTCGCGGAAATTGAATATCGTCGTGGTATACGCCGAGTTGTACACGGGACGGCGTGCCTGCACCTGAATTTCGCCGACAAAATGGCTGTCCGTCATTTCGTTCAGGATTATTGTAAACGTGCAGTCGATGCGTTCGTTCAGCGCGAGTGTGGCGGTCGTCCATTTCTTGTTGCTGATAAATTCGTTCAGCGCCGTCTGGAGTGTCGTGAATATCTGCTTGTTCGTTCCCTGAATCTTGTCGCTGTTGATGGTCAGGCGGGCATTCAGTTCCGAAGACTGCGCCTGCGTTGCTGCCGCGACAAACAGCCACAAACCTGTGATCAATCCCAATCTTTTCATCTTTTATCTGCTAAAGCTATTACTTTGGTTACGATTTCTTCGGCGACGCCGGTCTTGCTTTTCAGTGTGAGCGCCGTTGTTTCGCCCTTGCGGTCGATCAGCGTGACCTTGTTCGTGTCGAATCCGAATCCTGCGCCTTCGTCTTCGAGCGAGTTGAGCGCTATCAGGTCCAGGTTTTTCTGTTCGAGTTTCGCGCGTGCGTGTTTGATGCCGTCGTTTGTTTCCAGCGCGAAGCCCACCAGCAACTGTCCGTCGCGTTTTGCGGCGCCCAGTGCGGCGGCGATGTCCCTGTTTCGCGTCAATGACAGCGAGAGTTGTGATTTCGTTTCGCGTTTCATTTTTTCCGTCAATTGTTTCTCTGGCCGGTAATCGGCTACTGCGGCGCAAAGGATGGCGATGTCCGCCTTTGCAAAAGACGCCACGGCAACTGCATACATTTCGTCGGCCGACTCCACATCCGTCCGGCGGATATGCGGGTGCACGGTCTGCAATGCCACGGGGCCTGCCACAAGATGCACTTCGGCGCCTTTCCGCGCACACGCCTCGGCGAGTGCAAAACCCATCTTGCCGGAAGAATAGTTACCTATAAAACGTATGGGATCGATCTTTTCATACGTCGGGCCAGCCGTTATCAATACTTTTTTTTTTCGCAGGATGTGTTGGGATGCAAAAAAGGCTTCCAGCGTATCGACAATCCTGTCCGGTTCTTCCATACGGCCTTTTCCGTTCAGCAGGCTTGCCAGTTCGCCTGCGGCAGGTTCGATGATGTGATTTCCACAGTTGCGCAGGCGTTCGAGGTTTTGTTGCGTCGAGGGGTGTGCATACATGTCCAGATCCATTGCGGGGGCGATGAAGACGGGCGCCCGGCACGATAGCCAGGTAGTTACAAGCATGTTGTCGGCGATGCCGTTTGCCATTTTCCCGATTGTGGACGCGGTTGCGGGAGCAATCAGCATCGCGTCGGCCCACGTGCCCAGGTCGACGTGGCTGTGCCACGAACCGTCGCGCGCGGAGAAAAATTCGCTCACGACGGGCTTGCGGCTCAACGTCGACAGCGTGAGCGGCGTGATAAATTCCTTTGCGGCGGGCGTCATCACAATCTGCACTTCTGCTCCCTTCTTCACAAGGAGGCGAGTCAGATATGCCGCCTTGTATGCGGCTATGCTGCCGGTGATGCCCAGTATGATCTTTTTGTCCTTCATCTTGTCCTTCATCGCAGCAACGCGCGAAAAGCGCATGAGGCCGGCGCCGGCCGCCGCGCTACAGTTGCTTTCTGCTTTTGATTTCCCGCGTGCGTATCTCGTTCAGTCTCTGCTTCGTATTCAGTGCGAAATCGCCGTTCATAATCCAACTGTAGTATCCCGGATCCTTCGCGAGCACATTTTTCACCAGTTCGCTTTTGTATTTACCGAAGTTAAACACTTCTTCGCCATTTTCGTTGTATATCATTCGTCCGGCAAAATCGACGTTGTCCTTGAAAGTCGAAAAATCGGAGAGAAACTTTACGTCGTTCTGCAGGTCGTCGGGATAGCGTTCCAGTTGTGCCTTGAGCACTTCGTAGGTGGCTTTCGTGTCGCTTTCGGCGCTGTGCGCGTGGTCGAGGTCTTTGTTGCAGTAGAATTTGTATGCGGCCGACAGTGTGCGCTGTTCCATTTTGTGGAAAATCGTTTGCACGTCGACAAATCTTCGTGAGTTCAGTTCGATGTTCACTTTGGCGCGCAAAAATTCTTCGGCGAGCAGCGGAATGTCGAACCTGTTGGAATTGAATCCCGCGAGGTCGCAGTCTCTGATGAGTTCGGCCAGCGATTTGGCTATCACTTTGAATGTCGGGCAGTCTTTCACGTCCTCGTCCGTAATGCCGTGTATCTTCGTCGCTTCGGGCGGTATCGGCATTTCGGGGTTGATGCGTCGTGTCTTGCTTTCTTCACTTCCGTCGGGATAGATTTTCAGCAGCGAGATTTCGACGATGCGATCTTTGCTGATGTTTACTCCCGTTGTCTCCAGGTCGAAAAACACCAATGGCCTGTCTAATTGCAGCAGCATCTTTTCTGTTCGCTTAGTCGTTTAATACCATTGGCATGAGGAGCATCAACAGTTCTTCGTCTTCCGCGTTTTCGGCGGGGACAATGACGCAGGCGCGCGAAGGGTCGGCCAGTTTGAGCACGACTTCGTCCGCGTTGATGTTGTCCAGCATTTCTATCAGAAAAGTAGCCTTGAAGCCGATGCTGAAATTGGAGCCGTCGTACCGGCAGGCGATTTTTTCTTCGGCCGAAGTGGAGAAGTCAATGTCCTGCGCCGAAACGACGATCAGGTTTTCCAGCAGTTGAAGTTTTATCAGGTTGCTTGCCTGATTGGAAAAGACGACTACTCTCTCCAGCACGCGGCTGAAGGGAAAGCGTTCGATGGTGACTTCGTTCGGGTTGTTTTCCGGAATGGCGCTGCCATAGTTCGGGTACCGGCCTTCGATGAGGCGGCATGTCATCTCGAAGTGTTCGGTTTTCACGCAGGCGCTGTTTTCGTCGAACTGCACTTTTACAGGTTCCGACGATTTGGCGAGCAGCGTTTTCAGCAGAGAGGCCGGTTTTTTCGGCAGGATAAACGATGCGCGGCCTTCGCTCGTGACGGAGCGGTTGCTCAGGCGCACCAGCTTGTGTCCGTCGGAGGCGACAAAGGTGATGGCGTCGGACTGGATATCGAAGTAGACGCCGTTCATCACCGGGCGCAGTTCGTCGTCGGCGGTGGCAAACAGCGAGCGGCTGATGCCGTTGAGCAGCACCTGCGATTCCATTGAGACCGTCATGACGTTTTCGTTCAACGGTTTTTGCTGCGGATAGGTGTCGCCGTTCTGACCGATGAAGTTGTATTTCCCGTTTTCGAAGTAGATGAAGACTTCCATGTTATCGTCATTGATATCGAACGTGAGCGGCTGTTCGGGCAGTTTTTTCAACGGCTCAAGTAATATCTTTGCCGAGATGGCGAAGATGCCGGAGCCTTGTGCGTTTATCACGTCGACGGTGGTTACCAGACGGGTTTCTACATCCGATGCTACGATGGTCAGCCTCTCTTCTTCGAGTTTGAAAAGAAAACTGTCGAGAACGGGCAGTGTGTTTTTCGTAGCAATCACCTTGCTTATGGATTGCAGACGGTTTAACAGGGCGGTGCTTGATACATCAAATTTCATATGCTTCTTGTTTTTTATACATTATTATTAATATTGTTTGTTTTGTTTTACGGCGGAACAAAGGTAATGATTTTTTTTTATTCCGGGTTTGTATGACGAAAAAGTTTTCTGAAAAGGGTGTATGACAAAATTCAGGGATTCGGTTATTCAATCCGCCACCCGCCGTTTTTTCCAGCGTCCCGTTTTGTAGTAAATGCATGTGGCGATGAAACCGAGAGCGATGCTGATGTTGATGGCCCACCAGATGCCGTTTCGTCCCCAGAGGTCGCTCAGGAAAGTGGCGAGCGGGATACGCGCCAGCCAGAATGTGGCGATGCTTGTGATCATGGTGAAGACGGTGTCGCCGGCTCCGCGCAACGCGCCGGTGAGGAGGTTCAGCATACCGTTTACGACGAGGAAGCTACCCGTTACCAGCAGGTATTCGTATCCGATGTCGATTACTGCCCGGTCGGTAGTGAACATCCGCATCATGTCTTTGCCGAAAAGCAGGATAAGGCCGAAAGTGACGAGGCCGAAGGCGAGGTTTACTGCGAGGGCGAAGCGTACGCCGCTACGCACGCGGTCGAGGCGTTGCGCACCGATGTTCTGTCCGCAAAAGGCAGCCAGCGCTCCCGAGAAGGCGAGGATGGCCTGTGTGACGAGTGTATCGATTTTGCCTGCTGCGCCGTAGGCAGTCAGCGTGTCTGTCCCGAAACTGTTCACCGTGCCCAGCAGCGCCATGAGTCCTGCTGCCACGGCGCATTGCTGCACGCTGGTAGGCAGGCCTATTTTCAGTCCGCGTACGAACAGTTTGCGGTCGAAGCGCATGTCTTTCCGGCGTAGCGAGAGGAGCGGGTGCCGGCGGTGTATGTATGCCAGCGCGAAGACCAGTCCGCCGCCCTGTGCGAGGATGGTGGCAAAGGCTGCACTCTCGACGCCCCACCGGCAGACGGCGATGAAAAGCAGGTCGAGCGCGACGTTGAGCACGGCCGTCGCCAGTACGAAGAGCATCGGCCGGGTCGAGTCGCCCATGCCGCGCAGGATGGACAGCATGCTGTTGAACATGACGAACAGGAACGTGCCCCCGATGTATGTCCTGAAATAGCTCACGGCGCCGGGCATCACGTCGTCGGGTGTATTTGTGAGGCGGAAGAAGGTGTCGGCAAAGCACATGCCGGCGCACGAGAGGGCGATGCCTGCCCACCACGTAAAGATGAAGAAGGACGAGAAGGCGCGCTGCACGTGCCCGTATTGCCGGGCGCCGAAGCAGTGCGAAACGACGACCGTGATGCCGCTTCCGACGCCAATCATGATCGAGATGAAGAAGTAGTAGATGAAAAAGGATGCCGACACGGCTGCAAGCGCTTCCTTGCCCAGAAAGTGACCGACGATGACGCTGTCGGTCAGGTTGTAGAGCTGTTGGAGCAGATTGCCGGCCAGCAGCGGAGAAGCGAAGGCAAGTATCGCTTTCCACACTGTGCCCTCTGTCAGGTCGCCGCCTTGCTGTCTTTTTCTTTTCAATATTGTTGTGTCCTGTTGAATTCCGGATCTAAAAAGATGCAGCCGGCCTGTAAGCCGGGTTCTGTTCTTCCCTGCCTTTTGCGGGGCGGGGAAGCGTCTGCCATTCATCTTGGCCTGCCGTTGCCGGCAGGCTCGTGCGGTCTACCCCCCGGCATCGGGCGAGCCACCCTGTATTGCCGGTATACATGACCTTGCAACCCATCAGGTGTACGGCTTCACGTGTCGCCACATGAACGGTGAGCTTTTACCTCGCCTTTTCACCCTTGCCGCAACGCGTGCGGCGGTTATTTTCTGTTACACTGCTCTGCCCTCGCGGACAGCTTCCCGTTAGGAAGGATGGCGCTCTGTGTTGCCCGGACTTTCCTCCCGCCTCCCGAAAGTGGCGGGCGGCAGACCGGCCTGCTGCATCACGGGCAAAGGTACGCGATTTTTTCGGAACGGCGCGTGGACGGAGGGGGTGAAATTCGGTCAGTCCGTCATTTTGTCCGGCGCGAGCATGTGTATCAGTTCTTCCGGCGTCACCTGCGTCTGGACGCCGGTCGTCATATTTTTCAGGTTGATGATGTTCCGGGCTATTTCCGTTTCGCCGACGAGTGCGACAAAGGGGATTTTGCGCGTGTCGGCATAGTTCATCTGTTTCTTCATCCTGACGGCTTCGGGATAGATTTCCGTACGGATGCCCGCCTGCCTTATCTGCGCGACAACGGGCAGAAGGTGCGTCACTTCCTTCTCGCCGAAGTGGACGAACATCAGTTGCGTGGTCTGCTGCGATTCGGCGGGATAGAGGTCGAGCTGATTCAGCACGTCGTATATGCGGTCGGCGCCGAACGAGATGCCTACGCCGGAAAGACCTTCCATTCCGAAAACGCCTGTCAGGTTGTCATATCGTCCGCCTCCCGTGATACTGCCCATTTCCACATCCAGGGCTTTCACTTCGAAAATGGCGCCGGTGTAATAGCTCAGTCCGCGCGCCAGGGTCAGGTCTAATTCGAGCGTGGCCGCGAGGGGCGCTGTCTTTATTTTGTCGAGTATATATTCCGTTTCCTCAACGCCTTTCAGTCCTTCGGGCGACGG
>JAIRLL010000041.1 GCA_031259505.1 Tannerella sp. | reverse complement strand
AGGTTCCACCCGCTCAACCCAAACCTTGGTGTTTATCAGCGTCTGAAGCTGGCTTATGCTTGCATTCAGTTCGGTACGCAAATTTGCTACCGTCTGCTTCACGCTGTCCACCCGATCATTCAGGTTTTTGATCTGCGGCGAATAGTCTTCGCTGCATCCCCAGAAACCGACCGTCACGGCAAATGCAAGTACAATACAGCAAATTACCGCTTTCCCTAAATTTTCTTTTGCTCTCATAATCATAAAGTTTCATATATAAAAATAATATTCCAAATTAAAGGACGCCACGAAGATACGGTTTTTTCTCTTATGCACAAATTTTATTTCCGACAATCTTGAAAAAATCACGATTTGCATCTTTGCGCCAAAAGCATTACTTTTGCCGCAAATTTCAACGAACATATAATTTATAATATTGTTATCTTATGGCTACAACAGCAGATTTCAGAAACGGGATGTGTCTTAACCTGGACGGCTCGTATTTTTTTATTGTCGAATTTCTTCACGTGAAGCCCGGCAAGGGACCGGCTTTCGTACGCACGAAGCTGAAAAACGTCACAACAGGGCGCGTGATCGACAAGACGTGGAATTCGGGCGTCAAGGTCGAGGAAGTACGCATCGAACGCCGTCCGTACCAGTTCCTCTACAGGGACGATATGGGCTACAATTTCATGCATCCCGAAACGTTCGAACAGATTTCGCTTCCGGGCGACAGCATCGACGGCGTGCAGTTCCTCAAAGACGGCGACACGGTCGAAGCGATGGTACATGCCGAAAGCGAAACGATACTCACATGCGAACTGCCGGCGCACGTGACGCTCGAAGTGACATATACCGAACCAGGCATCAGGGGCGACACGGCGACCAACACCCTGAAGGCCGCCACGCTGGAAACCGGCGCCGAAGTACGCGTGCCGCTGTTTATCAACATCGGCGACAAGGTCGAAATAGATACCCGCAACGGGTCGTACATCGGACGGGTAAAATAAAGATGGAAACGGACGGGAGGCTTCGTATCAGGGAGTGGGCGGCAGAAGACCGCCCGCGCGAAAAGTTGCTGCTCAAGGGCGTCGCCTCTTTGAGCGATGCGGAACTTGTGGCCATCCTTATCGGTTCGGGTAACAGGGACGAAACGGCGGTGCAACTCTCGCAACGCATCCTGAACACAGTATCCAACAACCTGAATGCGCTGGGCAAACTGTCTGTAAAAGACCTGATGGCGTTCAAGGGCATCGGCGAAGCAAAAGCCATCGCCATCGCTGCGGCAATGGAACTCGGCCGGCGAAAACGCGAAACCGAACCGCCCGAACGCGAGTCCATCCGCAGCAGTCGCGATGTATACGACCTGTTTTATCCTCTCCTGTGCGATCTTCCGCACGAAGAACTGTGGATGGCGCTCACTAACCGCGCCGGCAAAGTGGTGGAAAAAGTCAAAGTCGGACAGGGCGGCGCAGGGATGATACACATCGACATACAGGTGATAATGAAAGCGGCCGTCAATGCGCTTGCCGCCGGCATCGTCCTTTGTCACAATCATCCGTCGGGCAACGTCAAACCCAGCCGGGCAGACGACGAACTGACCTCGCGCCTCGCCAAAGCTGCCGGACTGTTCAATATCCGCCTGCTCGACCACGTCATCCTGTCCGACAATACGTGTTACAGCTATGCAGACGAAGGAAGGCTTGCCCTGTGAACGGGTTCGGCCATCTCTTCCCTGCCGGCTGCAATATATTAATGTATTAATGTACAACTTATGATTCCGAATGAATTTTTGCAAATGGAAGAAGCGATTGTCGCTGCACTCAAAACCGTTTTCGATCCCGAAATCCCGATCAATATCTACGACCTCGGACTGATCTACCGCGTGGATGTCGACGGGGGCGACGTGCAGATAGACATTACGTTTACTGCCCCGAACTGTCCTGCGGCCGATTTTATCATCGAAGACGTGCGCATGAAAATCGAAGCCGTCGAGGGTGTGAAAAGCGTGCAGATTAATACGGTTTTCGAACCGGAGTGGGACAGGGACATGATGACGGACGAAGCCAAACTGGAACTGGGTCTGCTGTGAAAAAAAGAAACGTATGCCGATGAACTCATGCCGCAAAAAGATATATTTTGCCGCCGACGCCCATCTGGGCAGCCGGTATTTGCCCGACCCCCGGGCGGCGGAAAGGAGACTGGTGCGCTGGCTGGACGACATCAGGCCGCAGGCGCGCGCCGTTTATTTTCTGGGTGACATGTTCGACTACTGGTACGAATACAGGCACGTCGTACCCAGGGGATTCGTTCGCTTTCTCGGCAAGCTTGCCGAACTGTCGGACAGCGGCGTGGAAGTGCATCTCTTCACCGGCAACCACGATATCTGGATGTTCGACTACCTTCCGCGCGAAATCGGCGCCGTCGTCCATCGGGGACCCGAGACGGTCGACCTGCTGGGCAGGCGTTTCTTCCTGGCGCATGGCGACGAAGTAGGGAAACGGCCGGCTGTGTTTCGCATCCTGCAGACCCTGTTTCACAACAGGATTTGCCAGCGCCTGTATGCAACCGTCCATCCGCGGTGGACATTTGCCTTCGCCCGGTGGTGGTCATACCGCAGCCGTGTGAGCGGAATGGACGGACAGACGTCCCACACGCGGAATAAAAAAAACGATACGCTCGTCGACTTCGCAAAGGCGTATCTGGAACAGCATCCGGATATCGATTATTTCATTTTCGGTCACCGCCACGTATTGCTCGACATGAATCTCAACGCCACCTCGCGCCTGCTCATCGCCGGAGACTGGATGCAGCTTTTTTCCTTTATCGAATGGGACGGCGAACAGTTGCTGCTTAGACGAATAACCGAATGACCGAAAGAGGAAGCAATCCGGACATGTCATTTTCCCCCTGTTTATTTGAAAAATATAAGGAATCGCAATGACGGACAGTGACAGTGTATTTATTTCCCGTCCCTAAAAACATCAATACAGTCAGTTTGCCTGAAAGGGCAGGACACTACTTCAGAAACTGAAAAGTTTACTTCAGAAACCGAAAAGTTTACTTCAGAAACTGAAAAGTTTACTTCAGAAACCGAAAAGTTTACTTCAGAAATGGCCATATCATATATGTTTTGGCCTTAAAACCGGGTGCATTTGACTGCAACCCCGAAGCGCCCGTAAAGCCTGCTGAAGTATACGGTTTTACAGCGCGCGGCATGATTTTGCGTGCAGTGTTCCGAAAAAAAAAATCCGGAGGCCCCCGCGCGTTCGGCGGGACTTCCGGATGTTTTTTTCGGCAGACCGGTCTTCGTCAAATCCTGTAGTAATGTTCCCATCCCTTGCGTGGCGGCGTTCCGGCCAGCATCGCATTGGCAAAGGGGTTGTTTTTGATTTGCCGGGTCGCGGTGTCGAATTCCAGTTTCGTGTTGAGGCGCTGCGCCAGTACGCCCAGGCAGAATACCTGGCTCAACGGTCCGGCGATTTCGAACGGCGAACGCGTTTTTTCCTTGCCGAGACACGACAGGAGGAAATTCGCGTAGTGGTTCGACGTCGATTGCGGCACTTCCGGCAGTCTGGACACCATCTCCTTCGCTTTTTCTTCGGGGATGATGGTGAGCGTGCTGCCGTGCGATCCGCCCTTGAAGGTCAGTTCCTTGCTGTAAATGATTTTACCCGGATTCAGTTTGCTCGGCTGCAGTTTGCCTCCGGCCACGGGCGGGATGTTCGGGTCGATGTCCGTCGTGCCGTAGCCTGCGGGCACGGGCGGGATGTTGTCCAGTCCGTCGTACCAGGTGATGTCCAGCGGGGGCATCTTCCCGCGCGCGGCAAAGCGGAAGAGGAGCGTCGACGACATGGGGTAGAAGTAGTCGTTATGCTCTTTCAGCCGGACGGGGTTGACTTCGTAGGGCAGCCCCAGTTCGAGGAACTGGTGAATCGTGTCGAGGATATGCGCTCCCCAGTCGCCCAGCGCGCCCATTCCCAGGTCGTACCAGCAGCGCCAGTTGCCGCGGTGATAGAGGTCGCTGTACGTGTGGTACGGCACGGCCATGTTCCACGTATCCCAGTCGATGCCGGCCGGCATGGGTTCTTCGGCGGGATATTTGTATATCCTCGAATCCCAGCCGTGCCAGCGGCGCGGCGAATTCATGTGCGCCGTCACTTCGGTCACGTCCCTGATGATGCCTGCGTCTTTCCACGCCTTGAACTGGAAGTAGTTGGCGTCGGAATGTCCCTGGTTGCCCATTTGCGTGACGATGTCCGGATGCGCTTTGGCGGCCTTTATCATCAGTTCGCCTTCGAGGAAGGTGCGGCACATCGGTTTTTCGACGTAGATGTGTTTGCCTTCCAGGATGGAATGAATCACGACCGGATAGTGTGCAAAGTCGGGGATGCCTGCACAGACGGCATCAAATTCGCTGCCCGCCCTGTCGAACATTTCCCTGAAGTCCTTAAACAGTCTGGCGTTCGGAAACTTTGCCATGATTTCCTGCGTGTGTTTTGCGCCCATGTCCACGTCGCAGAGCGCTACCACGTTGGCAAGTCCTGTCCTGTCGAATGCCTTGATAATCTCGCCGCCCTGGAATCCGATTCCCACGCATGCCAGATTCACTTTCCCGTTTGCGCCGACTACCTGCCTGTAGCTCGCTGCGTTCAAACTCAAATCACCTAATGCCAGCCCGGCGGAAGCCATTGTGGCAGTCTTTAAAAAATTTCTTCGTGTTACCATATGCAATATTTAAGTTGATGAATGATATGTTTCTTTTTCTATGAATTCCACTTCGTCTTCGGTCAGGCCGCACACTCCGTATACAAGCCGGTCGATTTTTTTTTCGATCGCTTCACATTCGGAAGGATTCGCGTCCGAAGTACGCTTGTTGACCAGCGATACGATGTCAGGCTCGATTTTCTGGCCGGGCGGCGGCACGTGCAGGGCTTTCAGTGCGAGGATGCTTATCTGCATGTCTTCGCCGTTTGTGTACGGAAAATCCCTGAACAGATACTGTCCGACTTTGGAATTGAGGAAGCCGAGCAGGTATTTCATGTGCTGTCCGATGATGAAACTGGCAGTGTCGAGCACAGCGCAGCCGCCATAGTCGAAGCAGAAATCGGCTGCCGGCGATTCCTGCCGCCAGACGATTTTCTGCTGCGTAAAGTTGTCCCACTCGCTGCTCATGCTGAGGCGCTGCAGGGCATACCATTCGAACATGACGCCTACCTGCGCGGCGTCGCGCAGGACGAGTTTGTCTCTGTACTGCAGCAAGTGTTCGTAGATGACGGGATATTGCTGTGCGAAACGTTCTTCGGCGCGTCCGGATGCCCGGGTGATGGACCTGTCGAAGAGCAGCGGGAAGTGCCAGGGGATGCAGATGAACCATTGGTTCGATTTTTCGGGTGTATACCGCCGGACGTTTTTGCTCGGAAGCAGCGGCTTGATGATGTCGATATTCTTGTAATCCGCCCTGACGAAGCTGTCTTTCGTCTTCTCGTCGATGATAAATGCGTCATCGTAGCCGGTCTCGATACCCGGATGCATCTGTATGTCCCACATTCCGAGCGGGACGCCGGACTGTTCGATTTTACTTCTGATGCTTTTTTCCGTTTTCGAGATGATGCCGAAGGTGGTTGCGGTGTTGTCCGGCTGTCCGTATACGTTGAGAGGCGCCGGCACGGCGTGGTGCATCACGCAGTCTTCGAGGCTTGTCCGCTGCGGGTCGATGGGGCCGTTCACCCTGCATGTCATCAGCCGGTGCCGGTTGTGCGACTTTTGCAGGACGATGATGCCGTTTCCGGTGAGCGACCGGACGGCCGTCGCATCCGGTTCTTTAAATTCGATCATC
>JAIRLL010000038.1 GCA_031259505.1 Tannerella sp. | reverse complement strand
CCGTCGCCCGTAATGAGCCAGACACTCAAGTCCGGGCGCGCCGTTTTCACGCCGGTGGCGATGGCTGCTCCGCGTCCGTGAATGGTATGAAAACCGTACGAATTCATATAGTAGGGCAGGCGCGAAGAGCATCCGATGCCTGAAATGACGGCCATCCGGTGCGGGGGAATGTTTATTTCCGCCAGCGCCTTTTGCAAGCTGTTAAGGGTTGCATAGTCGCCGCAACCGGGGCACCAGCGTACATACTGGTCGCTTTTATAGTCTTGTGGAGCGTAATTTATATCTGTATTCATTTTTCTAATCCTCCATTATTTTAGTAAATTCTTCAACCAGGCGCGTCACGGTAAACGGTTGCCCTTTGATGCGGCAAAACCTGTAGGGGTTGAAATCGTCGATCTTGCTTCGCAGGTAATTGGCAAACTGTCCGTTATTCTGCTCGGCGACAATCACTTTCCTGTATCTGCGAAGCGTTTCCGCCGTATTTTTCGGCAAGGGATTGATAAAGCGGAAACTTGCCAGAGCCACTTTCTTTCCGTTTTGGTGCATGATTTCCATCGTTTCGTAGAGATGTCCGTAAGTTCCTCCCCATCCCACAATCAGCAGGTCGGCGTCCCTGTCGCCTGCGACTTCGAGTTCGGGGATATAATCGGCCACCCTGTCTACTTTGGCTTGCCTGGTGACCACCATTTTCTGGTGGTTGGCCGGCTCGGTGGAGATAGAGCCTGTCTCGTAGTCTTTTTCCAGTCCGCCAATGCGGTGAGCGAATCCTTCCGTTCCGGGGATTGCCCAGTAGCGCACGAGCGTCTTTTCATCGCGACGGTAGGCTTTCCACGGGGCTTCGCCCTTGTAGTTTGAAACGTAATTCGGCTTAATGTCGGGATATTCGTCAGGAGTGGGTATTCGCCATGCCGCGACGCCGTTTGCGATGAAGGCATCGGTCAGCAGGATGACGGGCGTCATGTGTTCGACGGCTATTTTGCCTGCCCAGTAAGCCATGTCGAAGCAGTCGGTCGGCGTAGTAGCAGCCAGTACAATCGCGGGGCTTTCGCCGTTGCGACCGTAAAGCGCCTGCATCAGATCGGTCTGTTCGCTTTTGGTCGGCATTCCGGTAGAAGGCCCTCCACGCTGCACATCGATGACTATCAGCGGCAGTTCGGCAATGACGGCCAGACCGATGGCCTCGCTTTTCAGCGCCAGCCCCGGCCCCGAAGTGGAAGTGGCGGCGAGGCATCCGGCAAAACTTGCACCGATGGCCGTACAGATTCCGGCGATTTCGTCTTCGGCCTGTATGGTAATGACGCCCAAATCCTTGCGTTTGGCCAAATCCTGCAAAATATCGGTGGCAGGCGTGATGGGATAACTGCCGAGGAACAGTTGCAATCCGGCTTTTTCGGCGGCGGCTATCAATCCGTAAGTGGTTGCCGCATTACCGTTCACATCGGTATAATGTCCGGGAGGGATTTTCGTCGGTTCGATGCGATAGGTCGAGACGGACGCGTGGATATTGCTGCCGTAATTATATCCGTCGGTGAGCGCCTTGATATTGGCCTGTACTATCAGCGGTTTTTTTGCGAACTTGTTTTGCAGCATGTGCATGGCGTTTTCTAATGGGCGGTCGAACAGCCAGCATGTCAGTCCGAGCGTAAACATGTTCTTGCAGCGTAAAGCGGATTTGTTGTCCAGACCAAACTCGGCCAGCCCGTCGCGCACCATCGTCGAAATGGGCGCTGCAACGACCTGTACGGTAGTCAGTCCCAGTTCCCTGAACGGGTCGTCGGTAGTAAATTCCGCTTTTTCAAGATCTCTCTTCCGGAAAGAATCGGTATCAATAATTACTATGGAGTCGGGATAAAGTCGCTTTGCATTGACTTTCAGGGCAGCAGGATTCATTGCGACCAGGACGTTCGCTTTGTCGCCCGGCGTATGTATTTTCTTTGAACCCAGGTGAACCTGATATCCGGATATTCCGCTCAACGAGCCTTGCGGAGCGCGTACTTCTGCCGGATAGTCGGGAAAAGTGGAAATATCGTTTCCGAAAATGGCAGACAGATTGGAGAAAATCGTTCCTGTCAACTGCATTCCGTCTCCGCTATCACCGGAGAAACGTATAACCACATGATCCAGTGTTGTTACTTTTGTTTGTGTTGTCATCTTAATCTACGCTATTCAATTTTATAATTCGGCAAAGATACTTGCTTTGATGCAAAGAAAAATCCGAATTCTTTTTTTTTAAACAAACATACCTGCGCTAAACCCGTCCGAACAGCCTTACGGCCTGCGTATTGCGACTATCGTCACTTTCTCCGGCAGCCCGGCCTCCTGCAGCGGCGACGTGGCGTTCCAGTTTCGATACAGCGGTTTCACCAGCCGCGCTTCTTCGGGCAGCAATGATTCGCCGATAAAGCGGTTCGCCCAGGTATTGACCACTTCGATTTCGACGGTATTCTCGCCCGGCTTCACAACGTCGGTGATGTCCACACGATAGGGATACGTCCATGCGCCGCCGGCATACTGTCCGTTGATTTTCACTTTTGCCATCACTCCGACCCGTCCGAGGGCGATGCAGACATCTCCGGCCGGAATTTCGTCGAGCGTGAAGACGTTGCTGTAAACGGCCGTACCGGAGTAGTAGCGGACGCGTTCGTCTTCATGCTCCGTCCACGACTGCAGTTTGTCGAACGTCACAGGTTCCGATGGGCCGCGCCTGACCTTGTCGGATTCGAATGTCACCGACCACGGCGCGTCGATTTCGACGACAATTTTCGGTTCGGGGAAATTGTCTCTCACGTCGGACGATGTCGGATTACCTTTTCCGGAAAAAACGATGAAAACGCTTTCGCGAGGTTCTAACTGCAGAGGCACGACCGTCGATTCGTCTTTCAGTTCGCAAGCCGGCAGCGGGCAACGTTTGCCGTTGACGGGATTCCAGAGTTCGGGCTGCTTACCTGCGACGCGAAATTCGGGAGACGTCAGTATTCTGTCCTCGCTTTGATTGGAGACGAAGTATATTTCCCTGTCGGGCGTTGTGCGATGAGCGTAAACGAGTTTGTCGTCCGTCTTGAAATCGGGAGCGATGTCGAGCGTCGCGAGCGACTCTTCTATTGTCATACCCGAAAGTATTTTTCCTTTACCGTAATCGCGTTGCTTTGCGGTTTTGTCGCCCCACATCCTACCGGCAAGAGCCGTCAGTTCCTTATCGGCGTCGGGATAGTTTTGATAGCTCGGCGAACGTTCGGGCGCTTCGCCCAGCACGACAGCCCCTTCGGCAACCAGTCGTTCGATGCCTTTCAGCACTTCCGGACGCATGGTACTGAACGGCGGCAATACGAGCAGACGGTACGAAACGCCGTGCGGCAACACTATGCGCCCGTCCTTCGCCGACATGGAGTGAACGATAATGTCGGAATTGACGTAATCGGCTTGATAGCCTTCCGGCAAAACAGGAACTGCAACGCCATCTTTCGCCATATCCGGACTCAAACCTAATGGACCGGAGTTTACCGGCACATCTTCGCCAATGAAATATGCTACGTCGGATACCGGAAGACCCTGTTCGAGCATGAGTCCGCAACGTTTCAGGTAATCGGTGAACAGGTCGATATGCGGAAACCAGGTGTTTTTGCGGTTGAACTCCGTGCCGAACCACGATTCTATGCCCGGCTCTTTATCTTCGTAAGCCTGTTCGATATACACATGCAGGGCGCATCTTGTCATACCTGCGGCAAAAGCCCTGTCGCCCTCCTGTTTGAGAGAGTAGGGATGATTCTGGTATCCGCTCATGCTTGTAAACGATTCGGCATACACTCGCGGCTTATTATATATATGTGCGCACGAGGAGGCGATATCGATGTAATTCATCTTGCCTCCGCCAGCCCAGAATTCGCCGCCCACGTAGTCGGTATGTTTGCCGTAGAGCAGCGGCTCGGCGGGAAATCCCCAGTCGCCGTAATTTTCTATCCACGAATAAAGACCGTGTTGATGAAAGACGTTGTTGAAATGCAATATGCTGTTGCTGACCATTTCGGAAGCCAGTTGCCTTACGTCCCACAAGAACCGTTCGGACTGTTCGGGCGAGCCTACAAGATAGCCCGTTAGCGCCGGCAGGAAAGGCAGCGGGTCGTATCCGTAGCGCGATTTCATGCTGTCGATAAAGCCGTCGGTAAAATCCTGACCTCCTTTTTCCCAACTGTCCATGACGACGATCTTGAACGTCTTCCTGTCTTCGGCGGGGATGCGCCGCAACACTTCGCCTATGAAACTGTCGAAATGATGCTGTATGAATTCGACGCTGAGTTTGTCCATTTCGTATCCTTCGCCTTCGGGCGATACCGGAGCAACAAGTGTTCCGTTAGGCAGCATCCCCATCCGCAGCACGAGCCATTTCCCTTCGGGCGCGTCCCAGACAAGCGTTCCGTCGGGCTGCATCATGCTCGAAATGTCGATGACGTTTGCCGGTGCAATCGCTGTTTCGCTGTCGTTTGCAGCGGGAACATCGCGCACCGAAGTCCACTTATATTCCGTCCATGGGGAATTGTCTCCCTGATACATCACGGCAAGCGTTTTTTCGGGATACTTGTCGAGAATCGCAGTCGGCGAGAGAGCGATTTTGCCGATAGCGACATTGTCGCCGGTATGTTTGAAAACGATACGGTACTCGTCTGCCGTCGTTTTCTCGAATCCCAGGACTATCGGGGCAAAAGGAGTGAATCCGATTAATGGGCTGACGGTCGATTTTAGCGGATACTCGGCGACGGCGACAAACTCCCCGTTCACTCGAGCCTGTAGCTCTCCACGACCGTTACAGTCGCTCGCCGGATAGATTACAAGCGAACGCGCGTCGTACTGTTCCGGCAGTTTCAGGATGATAGAGGCTTCTTCGCCTTTCGGGACGACATACTTTGCGAACAGCGGCGAACCGGGCAAGGCGTCTTGCGAAGGTCTGTTTACACGCGCCTCATCCGGCGAGCGCATGTTAGTTACGGAGATTTTCGCGCCCGGGACATCGAAAAGATTCATCCGGTAATCGTCCGTAACGGGGATTGCCAGCGTACGCACGTCCTGAAAGTCCGGCGTTTTGCCTTCATTGTTGACGTATGTGCTGCTCCACGCCTTGTAGAACGAGAGTTGCGGCGGGACAGGCAGCTTGACGGTCACCTTTTCGCCGCCGGTTATCAGCGTTTCGGACGCGGCGAGATGGCGCATCGACTGTTCGGGTTTAATCCACGGCCCGCCGGACTGGCTCCAGCCCGGACAGTTGAACATGCCGACTTCGATATCGAGTTCGCCGGCGGTCTTGATGGCCGTGTGCAATATATCCCACCATTCGTCGGTAAAGAGTTTCGCATTGCCGTGCGACGTCGGCTGGTCGCCGATGTTGCCGATATACACGGAGTTGATGCCCGCCTGTTTCATCGCCTGCAAATCTTTGACGACGCCTTCTTTCGAGATGTTATCGTTTATCCAATACCAGTATACGCCTGTGGTCAGGCTATCCGGCGGCGATGCGAAACTGTCCGCCAGTTTGTCTTTGCATCCCTGTGTCAGCAGCATGGCGACGGCTGCCAGGACGGATGTTTTTAAGGATGTTTTTAAAAATGTTCTTTTCATGTTTTATTAATTATTTCTTCATTATTTTCACCGGCCCGATCAGTCCCGATTCCCGCAATTCCTTCGACATCCAGGAGTCGAACTGATAATTCAGCACCCGTTCGTTTTCCGGGACGAAGGAATCGCCGATAAGACGGTTCACCCAGTTATTGACCACTTCTATTTCGACTTTATTTTCGCCAGTCTTCACCGCGTCGGAGATATTCATGCGATAAGGATACGTCCATACGCCGCCGACGTACTGGCCGTTGATTTTCACCTTTGCCATGTTGCAGGCTCTGCCGAGGTCGATGCAGACTTCGCCTGCCGGTTTGGCGTCGAGAGTAAAGGAGTTCATGTAGATGGCTGTTCCGGAATAGTAACGGATACGTTCGTCGCTGTTTTGCGGCCACGATTGCAGTTTGTCGAAGACGACCGGTTCGGAGGGGCCGCGTTTGATTCTGTCCGATTCGAAAGCTACTGTCCAGGGAGTGTTTATTTCGGTCAGAACCTCCGGAGCGGGGAAGTTCGCTTTCACGTCGGACGATTGCGGTCTGCCTTTTCCGGAGAATACGATAAACATGCTTTCGTAAGGTTCGAACTGCAACGGGACAATCGTCGAAGCGTCTTTCTGTTCAAACGCCGGCAGGACGCGGCGTTCGCCATTGACGGGATTCCAGAGTTCGGGCTGCAGTCCGGCGACGCGAAATTCGGGCGTTATCTGCACCGGTTTTTCGCTGCGGTTGGCGATGAAATAGATTTCCCGGCCGGGAGTTGAACGGTGACTGTACACTATTTCGGGATTGTCCAGCGTCACGTCGGGCGCGATGTCCAGCGTTTTCAGCGCTTCCCCGATTGTCATGCCCGAAAGGATTTTGCCTTTGCCGTATGTTCGCTGATTAGCGGTTTTGTTGCCCCACATCCTGTTGGCGAGGGTTGTCAGTTCGCTGTCGGCGTCGGGATAGTTTTGGAAACTCGGCGAGCGTGACGGCGCTTCGCCAAGTACCGCAGCGCCGTCGCTGACCAGCCGTTCGATGTGTTTCAGGACTTCGGGGCGCATGGTTTCGAACGGAGGCAATACCAGCATACGGTACGAAATGCCGTGAGGCAGCACAATGCGGCCGTCTTTCACGGACATGGCGTTCATAATCACGTCGGAATTGACATAGTCGGCATGATAGCCCAATGGCAGTACGGGGATGTCGATACCGTCTTTTGCCGTGTTGGGATCCAGGCCGAACGGGCCGCTGTTTACGGGAACGTCTTCGCCGATGAAGCAGGCGATGTCGGACACCGGAAGTCCCTGTTCGAGCATCACGCCGCAGCGTTTCAGATAGGCGGTAAAGAGGTCGATTTGGCTGAACCAGGTGTTTTTTCTGTTAAATTCGACGCCGAACCATGCGGTCAGACCCTGGTCTGCTTCGATTGTGGGCTGTTCGATGTATACGTGCAGGATGCAACTCGTCAGTCCGGCGGCAAAAGCAGCGTCGCCATCGCGTTTCAGCGAGTACGGATGCGACCTGAAACCACTTCCGCTGGTGAACGATTCGGCATATACGCGAGGTTTATTATAGATGTGCGCGCACGAGGCGGCGATTTCGATATATCGCATGTCGCCGTCTGTCCAGAATTCACCTCCCACGCGGTCGGAGTTTTTACCGTAGAGCAGAAACTCGCCCGGGAAACCCCAGTCGCCGTAGTTCTCTATCCATGTTTCGATGCCGTGTTTGTGGGTGATGGCTTTGAAGTCGGGCAGCAGATTGTTTCCAGCCATCTCGGCAGACAGGCGTCGCACGTCCCACAGGAATCGCTCCGACTGTTCGGGCGAGCCGACCACGTGTCCGGTCAGTACGGGAAGGAACGGCACAGGGTCGTAGCCGTAGCGGGCTTTCAGGCTGTCGATAAAGTGGTCGGTAAATGTTTGAGCGCCTTTTTCCCAGCTGTCCATCACCGTTACGCGGAATGTTCGACGGTCTTCGGCAGGAATACGTCGCAGCACTTCGCCGAGGAAGCTGTCGAAATGATGCTGTAAGTATGCGGTATTCAGTTTGTCTATTTCCCAGCCCTTGCCTTCGGGCGAAGCCGGCGAAATGAACACTTCGTTCGGAACCATTCCCATACGCATCACGAGCCAGTTGCCTTCGGGAGCGTCCCAGACGAGTGTCCCGTCGGGCTGCATTCTGTCCGTAACGTCGATAATTTTTGCGGGAGCGATGGCTGTTGCATCGTCGTCGCCGGCGGGAACTCTCTGTGCCGCCGTCCATTTATATTCGGAGTATGGAGGATTGCCGCCCTGATACATGCGCGCCAGCGTTTTTTCGGGATATTTGTCGAGCGCGGCGGTCGGCGAAAGCTCTATCCGGCCTATGGCAGCGTCGCGTTCGGTGTTGCGAAAGACAATGCGGTATTCGTCCGAACTGACTTTGTCGAATCCCGCTACCGTAGGCGCAAACGGAGTATATCCGACCGATGGAATGGGAAATATCCTGTAAAGCGGATAAGTGAC
>JAIRLL010000394.1 GCA_031259505.1 Tannerella sp. | reverse complement strand
CAGATATTTCATTTCGGGCTGCTGCACGGGAATCCAGTCGCGGTTCAGGTCATGCCAGTAATGATTGGTACGTCCGCCGGGCCACGGTTCGTTCAGTTCGCGCGACAGCGGGTCGGGCGTGTCGGGGAAGCTGCGGTTAGCGTTCACCCATGCGGCGAAACGGCTGATGCCGTCGGGATTCTGTCCCGGAATCAGGTTGATGACTACCCTGTCGAGCAATTCGTCTATTTCGTCGCCTTCCGCTGCTGCAAAGAAGTAGGCAAAGCCGATGGCGGCATTCACGCCCGACGCCTCGTTGCCGTGTACGGTTGTCATCAGATTGACAACCGCAGGCATCGTCCTGACGTCGAGTGCGCCCGATACGGCGGGGTCGGTCAGTTTGACGTGTTCCGTTCGGATCTGCTCAAGCTGTCCGTGATTCTTTTCGGAAGTAATCGTTACGCAGATGAAGGCGCGGCGTTCGTATGTACGGCCGTATTCCTTCACCGCGATTCTCGGCGATACGTCTGCCAGCCGGCGCATATACATTTCCACCTGTTTCCATTCGGCGTGCTGTTCGCCCAGTTGGAAGCCCAGTTCGTCCATGGGGGTGGGAATATCCCTGTTCAACGTATACTGCCACTCTTTGGGCATGTAGTAGGAGAGGTCTGTCGCAAACGGTTCCTGCACCGGCTGCGCGCTTGCGTAGCCGGCCTGTAACAGACCGGCTACGACGATGATGTGCATTAATTTGGTTGCTTTCATTATGAATTGTCGTTGTTAATATGTCAGTTGTTCGATAAATTACCTGGGCAGCGTCTGCTCCCACCCTTCCGTCTGGACAACGCCGAAGCCGGCATTGACTTCCGTCTGCGGGATGGGATAGGCAAAGAGCGAGGGGTCGAAATTTTTGTACCGTCCCTTGACCACGTCTATTTTGATCCCCCAGCGTCGCGCGTCGAAAAGGCGATGCCCTTCCTGAATGAGTTCAAGTTTTCGCGCCTGCCTGATGTCGGCGATGACGGATTCGCTTTCGGCGACGGCGGCCGGGTCGAAACCGGCGTCGCGCGCCGAGCAGATAACCGACAGGTATTCTTTTGCCTCGGCGTAGTTGCCCTGCGCGGCGTATGCTTCGGCCAGGGTGAGATACAGTTCCGGCAGACGCAGGACGGGAATGTTGTGCGCGTCCGCGCCTTCGCTCGTTCCGACGTATTTCCCGCCGTCGCCGTTGTTGAGCAACTCTGCACGGATGTCGGTCCCGGCATATTCCGTCAGGACTTCTTCGGAGATATGCAGCCCGTAGAAGGGATACATGGTGCTCAGCGAACCGGCTCCCGGATTGTCGGTTGCCGACTTTACAACCGTGAAGATGTCTTCCTGAGAGACGACGTTGCTCGTATACATTGCGTCGTAGCTTTCGGCTGTGTTCACAAGGCTGCTTCCGCGTTCGTCGAGGGCTGCTTTTGCCGCCTGGATGGCGCCGGCATAGTCGCGCATGTAGAGTTTGACCTTTGCTTCGAGGGCATGCAGCGCTGCGGGATTGATGTAATAGTAACCGGGGATTTCCACGTCTTCCCTTGCAAAATATTCCTTTGCCCTGGCGATGTCCGACAGGATGAGCGTGTAGTTGTCGGCAAGCGTCGCGCGGCTGATCTGCTGAAAGGCTTCAATCGGTTCGGTCACGTTGACGATGCCGGACGTATTCCTGTTGGCGTCGTTATACGGCAGCGCGAAGATGTTTGCCAGCGTAAAGGCGGCCAGCGCCTTCAGTCCGTAAGCCTGTGCCATGCAGCCGTAGACCGTCGCCATTTCCGATTCCGGAAAGTCGGCTTCTTCTCCGGCCTTGATGATTTTTGCCGAATTGTTGATGACTTTGTAACCGTATTCCCATATTTCCTGCAGTTCGCCGTTGGTCGATTCCACCTGCCACATCGCGAGTACCTGAAAGTTGCCGGATTTATTGTCGTGATAAACCAGATCGCTGGCGGCGTCGCCAAGGCAGACGACGTTTCGACCGTAGAATTGATACCTGCCGAAATTATTGTAAACGCCGTTGAGGTTGTTGGTGAAATCTTTTGCCGAACTGAAGGCTTCTTCGTCGGCAATGGCATCGGTCGGGAGTTCCGTCAGGAAATCGTCGCACGAGGCGAGCGCCATTCCCGCCATACATATTATTATTACTGGAAGACAAACTGTCTTCTTTATCCGTACTGCTGTTGTATAAATTGTTTTTTTCATTGTTTCAAATATTTAGAATGATACATTAATACCGAATATCACGCTGGTGGGGATCGGGTATGTCCATTGCTGATACCCGTCCGCGGTTGCCTGCGGGTCGAACCCGATAAAGTCGGATGCGGTAATGATAAACAGGTTGTCGACTGTGCCGAAGACGCGCAGATTGTCGACCGTCAGCGTCCTGGCAATCGAGCGCGGCAGGGTATATCCCAGATTGACGGATTTCATGCGGAAATGCGATGCATTCAGTACGTAGAGAGACGTTCTCTTGCCCAGGTCTGAATTTCCGGCTGCGATAAACTTGGGCACGTTGGTGATTTGCCCCGGTTCGCGCCATCTGTATTTATACACATATTCCGCCACCGGCCCCAGTTCATAATGGCCGCACATGAGGTCGAAGCGCAGGCCGCTGTTGAACACTTTTGCGCCCAGCGAATAACTGCCGTCCAGCGAAAGGTCGAATCCCTTGAAGGTAATGCCTGTGCCGATGCCGCCGTAGAATTTCGGGTCGGCCGAGCCGACTATCTGCTGTTCGGCTTCGTTGACCAGAGCGGTCGTTTCCGTGCTTCCCGCTTTCTTGTAGAACAGGGCTTCGCCTGTCTGCGGGTCGACGAAGGCGTATTTGGGGAGATAGAACGTGTTGAAGGCTTCGCCCACCTTGCGGATGTACCAGC
>JAIRLL010000258.1 GCA_031259505.1 Tannerella sp. | reverse complement strand
CATTTAGCTGTCATCCTGCGCCGGCGCATCCGGAAGCAATCCGGCGACTTAAGCGATACTGCCCAATAATAAACGAATGAATTCTCCGTAGGATATATAGACCGTAAACGGCTATTTCTTATCCCGAACTCAGGTTTATAACAAATCGTGAATTACTGATTTGCCGGTTTTAAATCGCTGTAATACTGTTCGCGTATTCTGTCGTAGGCGCCGCTGTCGCGAATTTTTTGCAGCCATCGGTTGAGGCTGTCGGCGAGGACGGGCGCGTCTTTTCTGACAACCCACGATTGCAACTGGGTGAAACTTATGTCCGTCTCGATGTCTAATTCGGGGAATTGCTTTTTCGACAGTTGTGCGATTTGGCGGTCGCATACGGCGAAGTCGATGTCGCCCCTGGCCACCATAATGCAAAGCTGTTCGGACGAGTAAAGCGGGTCTTCGACGATGAAAATCGTGTCGCCTATTTCGCTCCGGAGGTTGTCGAGGCGCAGGATGGCGGGCGAGGCTTCAGGTACGTGGAGCGTCCTGTGCGCCAGATGCAACTGGTTTCTGATCGGTTCGGCGCCGCGGTTGGCTGCGGCGGTGCGCTGTACCAGCGCCTGCCTGTCGAGCACGACCGGTTCGAGAAAGAGATATTTTTCCTTCAGCTTGCTGGTGACGGGTATGTTTCGGGCGATGATGTCGTACTGGCCGGCAGAAAGCCCGGAGAAGCTTTTTTCGAGACTCATCTCCAGATACATCAGGACTTCCATGTCGGCCTGCCGGGCTATTTCGCGACACAGGGCGTACTGGAAGCCTTCGATTTGGCTGTCGTCCGACACGTAGTAGCCAGCCTGTCCGTATTCGGTGACGATGCGCAGGATACCTTCGCGGCGTATCTCCCGGTAGTCGCGCACGGGCGTCGCCACGGATTTGAAGTATATCAGCACGGCCATGAGGCAGATGACCGCGAGCAGGAGAAAGATATATGTCTTGAGCAGTTTTCCGGTAAACATGGCCTGTGTCAGTTGTTGAACATTACGGACAGTCCCATCTTTATCAGCATCGGGTTCATCGGATAGTGCGGCATCGAGAAGTATCCGGGATGGTCGATAATCAGGCTGCCAAGGTTGTAGCCGGTGATAAAGAAACGTGTCTGCTTCAAGTGAAAATTGGCGTAGGCGTTGAGCAGCGGATAGTTGCCTGTTTTTATTTTGTCCTGATTCAGGAATTGCTGGGTTGCCGGTTCGTAGCGGGGCGAATAGTAGGAGGTATAGTAGTGTACGTCGGCGCCAAGCTGTACGGTGAGCACGCCGAACAGTTTGAAGGCGGCATACAGGTTGGTGTAGGCGCAGAGTTGCGGCAGGGGCAGGATGTTTTTTTCGCTGCTTAGCTGATAGACGAGTTCGTTTTCCCATCCCAGCGCTCTGTACCTGAAATCCTGTTTCAGCCGGCCGGTGATGACCTGAATGTTGCCGCCGAACTGTTCGGGTATGCCGTCCGGGCTGAAATATACGTGGTTCTGGAGACTTTCCACGCCGGCCGACAGTCGCGTCCGCGTCCGTTCGATGGAGGCGCTTCCTTCCACATGTGCGTGCTGCGTCATTTTGAACTGTCTGTCCCACTGGAAATAGCGGCTGAAGTAGTGCTGCTGATAGAATGCCGGCCTGACGTTGCGAATAAAGCCGTCGGCCTGCAGCGAGGCTTCCTGTGCGAACAGGGAGAAGCGTGTCCTGACGTTTCCGCGGATGCGAAACTCGCCCAAATCCGCGCCGGCGACATACAGTTCGCCGTATGCTCTGTATGTGAGTATGTCGCCCTGCTGTTTTGATATTTCTCCGCCGATGAAGGTCGAAAATTCGCCGTGCCGTCTGGCCGTGCCGGAGGTGGAATCGCCCTGAAACTTGAAACTGCGGTTTTCGAAGCCTGCAAAAACGGCCAGGCCGAATTTCACCCAGTCCTGAAAGCCTTCGCGCATGGAGAGGGCGAACGTGTTTCGCAGCCGCCACGCCGAGGCTGTGTCGTTGGGCAGTTGGCCGGCGGGGGCGTAGATGTTTCCGTAGCAGGTGTCTATCATGGAATAGTTGGAGATGAACCGCCTGCGGTTGTCTTCGTATTCAAAGGTGTGGACAATGCTCGAGACGGGGACAAACACTTCGTTTTCGTGCACGTCTTCTTCGGGTTCTCTGTCGGCGCCGGTCGCCGGCTGCGCGTCGTCGGGGTTCCCGTGCTGCGCCGCTTCTTCCTCCGCCTGCCGCTGCCGTTCTTCTTCCCGCTGTTTTTTTCTTTCGGATTCTTTTGCGGTCATCCGGCGGTAGAAGCCGAGATTGTAGCGATGCGCGAGGAAGAAGTCTTTTCCCCGAACGCGGTTCCATGTGTTCGTGAAGCGGGTCGGATAGGATTTGGTATCGACTTTTCGTTTGCCGTCGGCAAAGTCGTCGGGATGCGTGACGTAGCGGTCGTTGGTGAGTCCGCCGTTTTCGCTGCTGACCATGTTGAAGTTGCGGACGTGTGCCGCAGCTTCGTAGCGGTCTGAACGGTAATTTCCGAAAATGCGGTAGTTTATCAGCTTGTTGCCGTTCGACTGATAGAATCCCCGGCTGTAGATGTAGTCGAAGTCGCCGCCGACGTTGATTTTCTTTCCGAAATTACTTGTCAACAGCGCCTTCAACTGTTCCTCCATACGGTCGGCGCTGCCGGCGCGGGTGTAGAGGATGCTGGTGTACGGTATTTTCGTATCATAGAAACAGCCGTTCAGGGGGGTGATGATATATGCGTCGTAGGGGTCGGCAAAAATGAAGTCGCGGCTTTCGTTCCGTTCCGTGAAGATGCGGCTCTGCGATGGCGATCCGACATTGCCGGTATGTGCGACGGCGATGCCCTGCGCTTCGATCAGCGTGCTGTTAGCCGTGTTCATGCGGCCGGTATCCATCGGCACGGCGTAGCGTTCGCCCAGTTCCGACAGGCGGAAGGCGCTGATTCGCCCTGCACCGGACGTGTCGCCGCCGTCTTCCTCCTGCGCGGCAGCCAGGCTGTCCGCCCGCTGCGCCGCGCTGCGGCCTGCCAGCGAAAATTCTCCGTGCCCGCCCCGGCTGCCTCCGCGTCCCTGTGCGCAGACATCCGCCGCGCAGAGAGATGTGATGACGAGTATGTACAGGGTACGATTCATGAATGAATGGATTGAGTATTTATATGGACGGCAATCTCCCGAATCCTGGATTTCAGTTTTCTCTGCGAATGATTTCCATTCCTTTCCTGATGGCGGCTTCGTTGGCCGGTATGAGATGGAAGTGCCGTTCGGGGAGCGTTTTTTTGAGTCCGCTGACGACGCTTTCGAACCTGACCACCGGAACGGCTTTCAACAGTCCGCCCAGGACAATCATGTTGAACGTTTTCTGCATGTTCAGTTCCGCCGCCGCATCCATGGCGTCGATGCGGTATACGCGGATATCGCTGCGCGTGATGGCTTTCCTGATGCCGTATCCGTCGTAGATGAGGATGCCGTCCCGTTTGATTTTCGATTCGAACCTGTCCATCGAGGGCTGGTTCAGGATGATGGCGATGTCGTATTCGTTCAGGATGGGCGAACTGATGCGTTCGTCGCTCACGATTACGGTCACATTGGCCGTCCCTCCGCGCTGTTCAGGCCCGTACGACGGCATCCATGTGACTTCCCTGTTTTCCATCAGCCCCGAATAGGCAAGTATTTTACCCATCGACAGTACGCCCTGTCCTCCGAATCCTGCTATGATGATTTCATGTTTCATATATATGCATTATATTATATGTGGATATTCTGTATGAACACCGGCGGCGGTCAAATGTTTTTAATGTCTCCCGGCGGATAGAAGGGGAACATGTGTTCTTCCATCCACCCGTTGGCCGCTTCGGGCGTCATTTTCCATCCCGAGGCGCAGGTCGAGACAAATTCGACAATCGAAGTGCCCTTTCCGGCCATGGAATTTTCGAAAGCCATGCGTAGCATCCGTTTTGCCTTGCGCACGGCGGCGGCCGTATGCACGCTTTGCCGCGTGACGAGGCATGTCCCGTCGAGCAGCGCCAGCATGTCGGATATTTTCAGTGGATAGCCGTTCATCGCTGCATCCCTCCCGTAGGGACACGTCGAGGTCGGCATTCCGAGCAGGGTGGTGGGCGCCATCTGCCCGCCGGTCATTCCGTAGATGGCATTGTTGACGAAGATGATGACGATGTTTTCGCCGCGGTTGGCCGCGTGCACGGTTTCCGCCGTGCCGATGGCGGCAAGGTCGCCGTCGCCCTGATAGGTGAATACCATCCTGTCGGGATTCAGCCGCTTGACGGCCGTGGCAAGCGCCGGCGCACGCCCGTGCGCCGCTTCGATCCAGTCGATGTCCAGATAGTTGTATGCAAAAACGGCACAGCCCACCGGCGAGATGCCGACGGTCTTTTCTTCCATGCCCATTTCCTCGATTATCGCGGCTATGAGTTTGTGAATGACGCCGTGACTGCAACCGGGGCAGTAGTGCATGGCGTTGCCGTTCATTAGACGGGGTTTGCTGTAAACCAGATTTTCCGGTTTGATTATTTCATTCTGTTCCATGTTCCGTTTTTTTTTGTTCTATGGGAAAATTCTCAATATGTACTGAATGATGCGGACGGTCACGGCCGCGCCGCCGCAGATGTAGAACGGCAGGCGGTTGCCCGCC
>JAIRLL010000171.1 GCA_031259505.1 Tannerella sp. | reverse complement strand
TTCATAAAGAACGGATAGATATACTGGCACGTATCAATAACCGCATTTCGTGTTCCCGGGGGATACAGCGAAAAATCAATCTTCTGTTTGTCGTAGGCCGATCCGGGTGCGTCATAATAAAAGTCGCGCTTGATGTTATGCGGCGACGCATTCCGGATATCGTTATCCCAGTCTGAAGTAAACAAATATTAGTTATAAGTATTAATCCGAGTCAACTTTTCTACGCGATAGGACTGCTGGACAGTCAACCTAAATCAGGAAATGACATACTGCGCGCGGCATGTTACTGAAAAAAGATTCTGAACCGCGTCAATCCGTCGACCGACGTATGGAGGGAGAACGTGCAGCCGTGTTTCAGCAACACTTCGCGGATGAAGATAAGTCCCAGCCCCTGTCCGTTGGGCTTGGTGGAAAAAAACGGGCTGAAGAGTTTGCCTTCCGTCTCGCGGGAGATGCCTTTGCCGGTGTCGGCTATCTCGAGACTGACCGGCGACGAGGCGGTACGGATGTAGATATATCCGTCCGTACCGATCGATTCGGCCGCGTTCTTGATGATGTTTACCATCACCTGTTCGAACAGTACGGGGTCGATTTCCACAACGGGCGAAACTTCGTCCGGCTCCATCACGATTTCGATATGCCGGTTGCGGCATATATTCTCCATAAAACGCTTGCACGAAACGACCAGCCCGTTGAGCGACATCCGCCTTGTCTGCGGTTCGGGAATGCGCACCACGTCGGCATAGTTGGCTATGAAGCGGTTCATGCGGTAGCACCGTTCGATGGACACTTTCAGCGCTTCCTGCACATCGTTTTCGACCGTCATCTGTTCGAGCGCGCCGAGCGTCGAGGTGATGCCGGCGGTGGTGTTGTTCACCTCGTGGGCTATCATGCGAATGACCTGCCCGTAGGCTTTCCGTTCGGCGCTGAATACTTCTTCCGTAAGCAGTTCTATCAGATAGAACGAGCGCTGGAATCCCCGGTCGATAAACTTGCCGTGCGTACACTTGTATACGCTGGCGTCGCTCAGGCGGACGGTATGCGAGCGGTAAGGCTCGATATTTCCAAGCTCTTTCATCAGCGGAATATCCATTTCCGTCAGTTTCCTGCCTATGGCTTCGGCAGACAGTCCGAGTCCGGGAAGCGTGGCAGCGGCGCGGTTGACGGAAAAAATCCGGTCGTCGAAGTCGAGAATCAGTACGCCCAGCGGCGACGCGTTTATCAGCAGGTCAAGAAAATGATTCTGTTCCCTCACGTGCAGGCGTTCATTCTTGAGGCAGTCTGTCATTTTGTTGAAAATCATGATTATCCTGTCCGTTTCAGGCTGTCCGACGAGGCGCAGGCGCGAACTGAAATCCTGCTCGTTGAGCAAATCCATGCCGTCGCCGATAATCTGCAGCGGTTTGATAATCCTGCGATGAAAAAACAGCAGGTAAATGACCGTGAAAACCGTCAGCGCTTCGACGCCCAGCGACAGGTAGAAATTCTCCGTGCGGAACGTGAAAAAGGCGATCGCAGCCATGGCCGCGACGAGGACAAAGCCGAGAATGCGAAAGAGGGTATCGATTTTCATAGCCCCAAATAATTGCTGCCAGCCGTCCGGATGCCGTATTTCTCGATTCGCCGGTAGAGAGCCGCGCGGCTGATGCCCAGGTCGCGGGCTGTGTGTGAAAGGTTTCCCGCGTTTTTGTCCAGCGCCCGGAGGATGGACTGTTTTTCCTGTTCGTCCAGCGTCAGCCCGTCCGGCGACATGTGCATGTGGAGCGTCGGAGCGTCCCTGTCGCCGGCCAGTTCCCGGATGTCGTCCGCGTCGATGAGCGTTTTCCCCGAAATCAGCAAAGTGCGTTCGACCAGATTTTTCAACTCCCGCACGTTGCCCGGCCAGGGCAGCCGGCAAAGATATTCGTATGCCGCACGGGTGAAACCGACTTCGGGCAGACTGTTCTGCTGCGCCTGACGGTCGGCAAAATAGCGCGCCAGCAGCGGAATGTCGTCTTTCCGTTCTCTCAGCGGTGGCAGATGGACGGTTATCAGGTTGATGCGGTAAAACAGATCTTCGCGGAAAGTGCGACCGGCAATCATCTGCTTCAGGTCGGCATTCGTGGCGCTGACGATGCGCACGTCCACCCTGCGCTGACGGCTGTCGCCCAGCGCCTCGAACGTCCGGTCCTGAAGGACGCGCAGGAGTTTGACCTGACACGACATGTCGAGATCGCCGATTTCGTCCAGGAAGATGGTGCCCCCGTCTGCCATTTCGAAGCGCCCCGTCCGGTCGGAATACGCATCCGTGAAGGCGCCTTTCCTGTGTCCGAACATCTCGCTCTCGAACAGGCTGTGCGACACGCCGCCGAGGTTGACCTTCACAAACGGCCGTCCGGCACGCGGACTGTTGGCGTGGATAGCCTCGGCAATCAGTTCCTTGCCCGTCCCGTTCTCGCCCGTAATCAGCACCGGCGCCTGGGTCGGCGCAATGCGCGACACGGTGCCCAGCACACGCATCAGCGCATCGCTCCTGCCGACAATGTTCTCAAAATGAAATCGCCTGTCCGCCTCCAGCCTGTTCAGCGGCCGATCATCTTCCATCTTCGGCTTACGAAGCGCCAGCGCCGTATGTATGGAGCCGATCAGCGCCGTATTGTCCCACGGCTTGGTCACAAAGTCGAACGCGCCGGCGCGCATCCCCTCAACCGCCAGCGCAATGGAACCCCACGCCGTGATCAGAATAACCGGCACGCCGGGACAGAGCGTCCCCACCTGCCGCAACAGCCGCAGACCCTCCTCGCCCGAAGTCGCCATGCTGAAGTTCATGTCCATCAGCACGAGTTCGGGCGGCGTCTGGCGGACAAATAACAGCGCCTCCTCCGGCGTGGAAACCGCCGCCGTCTCAAATCCTGCACGCTTCAGCACAAAGCCAAGCGAAGTGCGTACAGCCGCGTCGTCGTCTATTATCAGTATCATAAAACTGTGTCAAATACGTCGAACATGCAGACATTATACCTTAATCTGCAAAGTCTCACAAAAATATGATTCATAGTATTTTTTTATAATATATTTTATACTATTCGAATCTTCATTCCGATCTTTGTCTTCCGAAGACGAGTAATAATAATTAATGATTTGTTTTAACTGATAACAAAGAAGGGTTTTCGTATTTTCATAATCAGACGATTCTTTTTTTCTCTGTATTACATCATATATTTCCAAAAAAATTCGACAGCTATTGTGCAATGAAAATAAAAAGAAGTCGCTGTTTTCCATATCGGTTGCATCAAAATAAAAAGAAAAGACCGGCTGACGACTGTCTAAATTATATTCATTATAAGCATCTGCAATCCAGATGAATCTGGGCATATTTGAAGATATTATTTTCATTCTGATATCAGTATCCAACTCCCTGTAGATATTTAATCTTAACTGTTCTTTAAGATTACATGTAGTAGTCAGGTATATATCCCAGATGAAATTCATATCGTCGTCAAGTATATGAGTATTAAATTCGTCAATAACAGTAAAGATTCTGCTGAACGGTATTCTTATCTTGTGGTATAATGGTATCAGTGTTGCATCTACTGTAAATCTGGGCTTTGTCCCTTTAAAGTCTTTATGATCTCTCCAGGGAATATCTGCGAACACTACTCCCTTTGCGTCTGCTGTAATTTCTTCCACAAACTTCATCCGTGCAAAAGCTCCTACCTGGTCATCATGTACGTAAATCTCTTTTATTAATGAAGATGCCAGAAAGATTTTTTTTCTTTTTTCTTTCGGTCGACACAAACAGGAAAACAGTTTTTCTGCCCGTGAAGGCGTCGTATATTCATCATTTGACAGACGTGAATAAGGAACAGGTTCTTTTTGTTCAACCATATCGTAACCCAATACCGTTATTGCGTGCGAGGTTGGATTTTCCTCCGGAAGCGGCGTGTCTTCTTCTATTTGTATTTGCCCGCCTAATATAACAGGGATTCCGCATCTTAGATAGGCATATAAAAATGCTTTTGCTTCACTGACTGTAAAAAGATTAACAGTAAACGGATTCAAACCTTGCTCCGATATGACCCTTTCCATTTCATTATTTGTTAATCCTTCTTTTTTTGGTATTTTTCTTCCGGTTGCCTGCAGCGTTATATCATACGGCGTTGGTATCATGTGATCAAATAACTTGCTTGTGCTTTGAAAAGCCACCCATATGGCTGCTGCAGCACATACAAATACTTGATTATCCTGCTCCTGATATGCAACAGAATCAAATCTGAACTCCATTCCGTACAAATTAGCCTTATACATCCGGATTGTCGGGTAAAATCTTTTTTCTGTTATCCTTCCGTCTCCTGCTTTTGACCTGACTGTATTGTATGTTTTTAAACATGTCCTTCCGAAAATTGTATACGGTATGGGTTTGATAATAGAGAACCCGCAATATGAATTATACATCTTCCCGAAACGGCTTTCCCTGTTTTCTTTTGATATATCTTCAGGATTATAATTCATTAGAAAATTCTTAAACACATTATTATCAAAACTTTCAGTGAAAAAATGAAACCTCATGCAGGTCTTACTGTAATGTTTGAAACTTTTACAATAATATTTTCCATAATCTTCGACATATTGTTTGTCGTAGTATCTCGTCTCAAGGATAACGGTTTGTACGCCTAAAGTCATTATATATTCGGAAAAATAACTGAATCGTTCATTATGTTTTAAATCATATTCCGTAAACCAGTTTCTTTTTCCGGTATTTGTCTTTTTTATCGTATCAATAATAGTGTCCGTTATTTTTTCGATGCCCATATCATCGCTCGCAAGATCTATCAAAACATAATTTTGAGGAGAATCGCTTTTTTCTGACATATCCAGGCTACTCTCTTTTGACATAATCAATAAACAGGGCTATTATTTATAAATCGTCCGCCAAGCTAATAAGAATATGAACGGCTCATTACCTTTTCCGGGACTTTCCTGTTTCTCTGGTAATAACGATATAATGCCCGTTGATTTTCTTCTATTTCTGAAAAGGGCGCCTTCTTAGGGGGTATTTTTGCCCGAACGGATGAAAAAATACTTGCTCCAAATAGTGAAGCTTTTTCCGGATTTTCTTTGAGTTCTTTCGCAACTTTCTCTAAAATTTCATTTCGCATAAATGCCTGTTTGTCTTGGGTGTTAATTCTCGCTCCTTTTTTTATTTGCCAAACCTAATACGCAAGGAACTTTGGCGCTTAAGTCTTGTATTTTAATATTTCTGTGTTTCTTGTTTTATATCTCCGTCACATTTTACTTAATGTAAAAACGCAAATGTAGAGCATTTTATTTTGAATGTCAAAACATTTATCCGTTTTTTTTTATGCTATCAGTAATATATTGAATATTAATTATATGTGCGTTTTATTCTTTATCGAATCTTTTTTGCATACTTCCTCTTTCAATTCATTTGTTTTTTGTGATTGTTTTTTCTTCCATTCTTCATATTCCTTATATTCCTTTTGCTGTTCGATTTGTTCCCATTCAAATCTCTGCTTTTCCCAGTCATGCTTTTCTGCTTCCCGTTCGTCGTGTCTCCAGTTAAAATAAGGCCCTGAAGCAGTTACAAATATCGCGAAAACTATTTTCCCCCAATTTAAAAGGAGCTTCCTATACCACTTCCGGCTTTTTTCATTTCGACCTCTCTTCTGTTTTCTTCGACCGGAATAAAGCCTTTCACCATCTGGAACAGTTTCCGTTTGAATGCTTCCGTCTTCCTGAAAAAACATAAATACCAATAGCACTACAACTGCTGTAGAGAACCATATTCTTAAAGGAGCAGTTAAGTAAATAACGTTCATATAACTCAGCACGGCAGCTAAGAAAAGCACACCACAAATGATATACGCTATTATTTTAAATATCAGCTTTTTATCTTTCATGCACATATGTTTTTTTTTGCAAATATACGAAAATTACCGTATAACGACAACGGTGAGATACTGTTATGAAATATTGCATTACAAGCCGCTTTGTGGTAAGTTTTAATAGAAACCATTAATGATAAACGCGAAAATATCTGTCAGGCAGAGCGCTCTCGCCACTGCTCGCTGCATAATTATTACATTATAAATCTGATCGCAGCCTCTGGAGCATACTGTTTCTTTGACAGATGGAACTTTTCTGCCGATTTTCATTCACCATCATGTTTTTATCCGGGCATGTTCTTCTATTCGCTTTTTTATAACGCTTATCCCGAACACAGGTTATTATCCACGCTTTTGTCAGACAGTCGGAAATTCTTCATATCTTTGCAAAACGAGACAAGTCATGAAAGATGTTTAAACAGAAATTACAGCAGAAATTACAGTTGCGGCTCTCGCCCCAGCAGATACAGTTTGTCCGTTTGCTTGAGTTGCCAGCTATCGAAATGGAAGACCGCATCAAACAGGAACTGGAAGAAAACCCCGTACTGGAAGAAGGAAACGATCTTCTTTCCGAACGCAGCGAGGCAGACGAACCGGGCGAAGTCGAAAACAGCTACGACGAAGACGGCGAAACGGATCTGTCGCTCGGCGACTATATGACCGAAGACGATATCCCCTACTACAAACTGGCCGAGATGCACGATCGTGAAGACCGCCGCGAAGACATTCCGTTTTCGGACGGGATCTCACTGCAGGACTATCTGCTCGAACAGCTTGGACTGCGCAACCTGTCGGAGCGCGAAAAAAAAATCGGCGAATACATCATCGGAAACATCGACGACAACGGCTACCTGCGACGTGACCTGACGTCGATCACGGACGACCTGATCTTCAAAGCCGGAGAAGATGTCGACGAAGCCTCCGTACAGGCCATGCTCACCGTCATTCAGGATCTCGATCCCGCAGGCACGGGCGCACGCAACCTGCAGGAATGTCTCCTGCTCCAACTGGAGAAAAAACAGCAGATACCCTGCACACAACTGGCCGTCACCGTACTCAAAGAACATTTCGACGCATTCGCAAAAAAACATTTCGACAAAATCAGGAAACTGATGAACCTCAACGAAGATGAAATGAAACAGATTCTGCATGAAATCGTCGCACTGAACCCCAAACCGGGCAACAGCATGGCCGGCATATCCGACACGGCCGTACAGGTAATGCCCGACTTCATCGTGGAAACCGGCAACGATGACCTCACGCTCGTCATGAACCAGCGCGGCATCCCCGACCTGCACATCAGCCGCGAATACCTGAACATGGTGAACGATTATACAAAAAACAAGGCCAACCGCACCGCCGAAATGCGCGAAGCCATTCAGTTCGTCAGGCAAAAACTCGAATCTGCCCGATGGTTCATCGACTCCGTCAGGCAACGGCAGGAAACATTGCAGCGCACCATGCAGGCAATCATCATGCTGCAAAAAGAATTCTTCCTCACCGGCGACGAATCGCGCCTGCGCCCGATGATTCTCAAAGACGTGGCACAGCACACAGGATACGACATCTCCACCATCTCGCGCGTGAGCAACAGTAAATACGTCCAAACCAGTTTCGGCATCTTTCCCCTGAAATTCTTCTTCACCGAATCGACGCAAAACGAAAGCGGCGAAGAAATCTCCACACGCGAAGTGAAGCAGATCATGAAAGAATTTATTGACCGGGAAAACAAACACCGTCCGCTCACCGACGACCTCCTCTCGGCCATGCTGAAAGAAAAAGGATACGTCATTGCCCGGCGCACGGTCGCCAAATACCGCGAGCAAATGGACATTCCGGTTGCACGGCTCAGAAAAGAATTATAACTTTGCACCCGGTTTAAACAGAGATTCAATACAACATTAATATTATAATAACTCGAAAAAAATGAACTTTCCAAATGATTTAAAGTACACACGCGACCACGAATGGATACGAGTGGAAGGCGAAACGGCATACGTCGGCATTACCGATTATGCACAGAGAGAACTGGGCGAAATCGTTTTCGTCGACATCACCACCGAAGGCGAAACACTTGCCCGGGAAGACGTGTTCGGGACGGTCGAAGCCGTAAAAACAGTGTCCGACCTGTTCATGCCCGTCTCAGGCAAGGTGTTGACCGTCAATGCCGACCTCGAGAGCAAACCCGAACTCATCAACGAAGATCCCTATCAGGCAGGGTGGATCGTCAGGATAGCGCCTTCCGACCTGTCCGAACTGGATACGCTGCTTTCGGCCGCCGATTATCAACAGACAGTCAATCCATGACACCCATCGTCAGCATTGTCATGGGAAGCATGTCCGACCTTCCCGTGATGGAAAAAGCAGCCCGTTTTCTGGACGAGATGGAGATACCGTTCGAAATGAACGCTCTCTCGGCACACCGCACACCCGAAGAAGTCGAGCAGTTTGCCAAAGGCGCCAAAGGCCGTGGCATCAAGGTGATTATTGCCGCGGCGGGAATGGCGGCGCATCTCGGCGGAGTGATTGCCTCCATGACGACGCTGCCCGTCGTCGGCGTCCCCGTCAACTCGACGCTCGACGGCATGGACGCCCTGCTCGCCACCGTGCAGATGCCTCCGGGCGTACCCGTGGCCACCGTCGGCATCAACGGCGCCCTGAACGCCGCTATCCTCTCCGTACAAATGCTGGCGCTCAGCGACGAAACGCTCCAGGAACGCCTGGACATCTATAGGAAAAACCTGAAGAAAAAGATAATCGACGCCGGCAAAGAACTGGCAAAAGTGACTTTCAAATATAAGACCAGTTGAATATCCGTTATCAGCGCCGGCGGTCGACAGAAGTGCATATCGGCGGCACACCTCTGGGCGGACGGCATCCCATCCGTATCCAGTCGATGGCCGACGTCTCGACTATGAATACGGAAGCGGCAGTAGCCCAGGCCATCCGCATCATTGAAGCGGGAGCCGACTATGTCCGTTTCACGGCACAGGGCGAACGCGAAGCCCGCAATCTGGGTATCATCCGGGAAGCGTTGCGCAGTAAAGGCTACGATACGCCCCTGGTAGCAGATATTCATTTCAACCCCCGGGCTGCCGATTCGGCTGCCGCAAACGTCGAAAAAGTCCGCATCAATCCGGGCAATTATGTCGACAAAGCCAGAACGTTTCGCCAAATCGACTGTACCGATGCGGAATATGAAAATGAAATCGCAAAAATCCGCGAACGTTTCATCCCTTTCCTGCAACTTTGCCGCACGCACGGGACAGCCATCCGTATCGGCGTAAACCACGGTTCGCTGTCAGACCGCATCATGAGCCGCTACGGCGATACGCCCGAAGGCATGGTTGCTTCGTGCATGGAATTTCTGCACATTTGCAGAGAGATGCATTTCGACGATGTGGTGATTTCCGTCAAGGCGTCGAATACGGCAGTGATGATACGTACCGTACGCCTGCTGGTGCGGACGATGGATGCGGAAGACATGCATTATCCTCTGCATCTGGGCGTAACCGAAGCGGGCGACAGCGAAGACGGACGCATCAAAAGCGCCGTCGGCATCGGTACGCTGCTTGCCGACGGTATTGGCGACACCATCCGCGTGTCGCTGAGCGAACCGCCCGAAGCCGAAATACCCGTCGCCCGCAAATTAGTCGACTACATCCTGACGCGCGAAAATCACGAGCCGGTCGATGCGCCCGGCGCCTGCGCCCCCGATGCGGACTGTCACCGCGAGACGCGCGCCGTTCAGGGAATTGGAGGACACAACCATCCGGTGGTCGTCTCTTGCCGCCACTCCGGCGAAATTGCCGTTCCGGTAGCCGGCACGCCGCCTGATTTTATATACGTCGGGCTGAACAGGCCGGACACGTCCGTTCGTCCCGTCGCCCCGTTGCTTGTCGACGCGGACTGTTTTGACAGCCGGCCGGACACATTTCCGTATTTCTACGCAAAGGATGCCGCAAAAATAGAAAAATGTCAGGCCTCCATGAAATTTATCGAATTGGAATACCGAAATATTGATTCAGACATGCTTGATCTGCTCAGGCGAGACAAAACGACGGTCGTGGTCTTCAACAGCCGGCATCTCAACCCCGTCGCCGAAATGCGCGCATTGATACTCCGCCTGAAGGAAGCAGACTGCGATGCGCCCGTCATCCTCCGTCTGGATTACCGCGAGGCTGACCCCGAAAGTCTCCAGTTGAAAGCCGCCGCCGATTTCGGTGCAGCGCTGACAGACGGCATCGGCAACGGCATCTTCCTGTGCGACGATGCCTTGGAGGCAACAGCAATAGAGCGTTACATGTTTGCCATCCTGCAGGCTGCGCGTGCGCGCATCAGTAAAACCGAGTACATCTCCTGTCCGGGTTGCGGCCGCACGCTTTATGACCTGAAGACGACCATCGCTCGCGTAAAAGCCGCCACCTCGCACTTGAAAGGACTGAAAATCGCCATTATGGGGTGTATCGTCAACGGCCCGGGCGAAATGGCAGATGCCGATTACGGCTACGTCGGCGCAGGACTTGGACGCATCAGCCTCTACAAAGGCCGGGAATGTATCCGTAAAAACATACCCGAAGCCGAAGCCGTCGAGCAATTAATATTTCTCATAAAGGAGAATGAAAGCCGGCTGCCCGAAAAATGAAGAAAAACCTTCTTCTTTGCACGATTTTTCGCCTTAAACCGTTTTTTTTCGTATTACTATTTTTGCGACTAAACTATTTTTTCGATAGAATCTGATTTTTTCAGTGAACAGACACCGCTTTTTACCTGAAAATGTTCATAAAAACAACACATATCAATGCCTTCCGGGTAGAATCATATAAAATCAGGGAGGCATTTTACTTTGATAATCATTTCATTTCTTCCGATATAACGTTTGTTTTAATTATTTTGAAATAATAAGGTTTTCCGGTTCGAAAAAACATCGTAATATTGCAGAGAAATTAGTAGGGTAATATGATGAAGAGTTACATTATTTAAATTGTATAACGCATACAGGGTTAATGACCGGTTGCCCTGTATAGATGACCCTCCCAGGGTTGTCCCTTATAGAAAGCATTGTTGAATGGTGGGAGAACGACGTGATGTCGGGCTCCCATCAGTTTTATAGCAGTTACGTATCCGAAAGCAGGAAGACGGTTCGCCTGCATTTTCCAGATCCACTTCACTCACATACAGTTAAAAAAAACGATAGGGCCAAATCGCTTTTCCATCCCTTAGATGCAAAATAAATAACGAGTAATGACTGTGGGAAATTTTAAACAGTTTATATATTATTTCCGAATTTGGCGCGATTTTGCTTCCAGATCCGGCGAACTTTTACTTCCAAATTCTGCTAAGATATTATTCGTTCTTTTTTGTCTTTCTCATACGGTTTCGGCAAAAAACACGGGCAAATTCTTCTCCTAACTGCAGACGCATTATCTGCAGCGTCATACCAGCGTCACTTCAATATTCCGTTCCCGAATCACCTTGATAATGTGAGCGGGAGCATTCGTGTCGGTGATGATGTGATGGATGTTGTCCAAGCTGCAAATTTTGCAGAACCCGCGCTTGTCGAATTTGGACGAATCGGTCAGAACGATAATCTTCTGTGCGGCGGCAATCATTTGGCGGTTAATGTGCGCCTCATTCATGTCGCTTGTCGTCAGACCGTAATCCGGATCAATGCCGTCGACTCCGATAAACAGTTTGTTGCACGACAAGGTCTCCAGCATGTTTTCCGCATAATGCCCGATGACAGATACGGAATTTTTGCGGATGATTCCTCCCAATTGAACTATCTCTATATAAGGGTTATAACATAATGTCAACGATACTCTGACCGAAGAGGTGATGACCGTAATTTGGGCATGAATATCAATCGCACTGGCAAATGCCAGCAATGTCGTTCCCGACGCAATGATAATTTTATCGTTCGGTTCAAGCAATTTGTTGGCAGCCTTTGCTATACGTATTTTTTCTTCGGTCTGCATCTTTTCCTTTACGTCGATATGCCTGTCCGAAATGATGGACGTGAGGGCGCTGGCGCTCCCGTGACTGCGCTGTAAAAGTTTCTTTTCTTCAAAGAATTTCAAGTCTTTACGGATAGTTACTTCCGAAGCGTTCAATTCGCGGCTCAGGTCGCTCACTTTTACAAATCCCTGCTGTCTTAAGCGTTCAAGAATCAATTTCTGTCGTTCCGCAATGTTGGCCATAATTATGTTTTCTTTGACCTGACAAACTTATGCAAAAATCCTCAATAATAATCATTCCCGAACAGGAAAAATCCTGCATACAGAAAAAAAATCCGTTCCGGAGCTTTTGAGATATTTCGACAGGGGTTGTTTCTGCTTTTGATTATGCGATAAAAAGTTTCGAATTGTGCATTATAAAGTTTCGAAAACATTTGTTTTTGCGAAATCATGTGTTTATCTTTGCGCGAAGATTTACATAAAGATTATGATTATGAAACGCAGTCAAAGCATAGCTCAACTGAGCGATTCGTCTGTAATATGGGACGTTGTTGTCGTTGGAGGCGGCGCAACAGGACTTGGCGCAGCGCTGGATGCCGCCTCAAGAGGTTTCAAGGTGGCATTGCTCGAACAGTCGGACTTTACGAAAGGCACTTCGAGCCGAAGTACGAAACTGGTACACGGCGGTGTCCGTTATCTGGCTCAGGGAGATGTCGGGCTGGTTGTCGAGGCGTTGCGCGAACGCGGCCTGTTGCGGGAAAACGCGCCTCATATAGTTAAAGATCAGCGATTTATTATAGGAAGTTATCGCTGGTGGGAAAAACCGTTTTATACACTGGGGCTGACGCTGTATGACATTCTTGCCACAGGATTCACATTCGGGCGTTCGGCGCCGATGAGCCGCAAACAGGTGAGAAGCGAAATTCCGAGGATTGAAACCGGAGGTCTGAGAGGCGGCGTAGTGTATCACGACGGACAGTTCGATGACTCTCGCCTGGCAATCAATCTCCTACAGACCGCGGCAGAACAGGGGGCTGTCTGTGCCAACTATGTGAAAGTGACTGGATTGACCAAAGATGAATCGGGGAAAATTTCAGGCGCGGATATCTACGATATTTTTGGCGACCGGACACATCATCTCCGGGCAAAAGCGGTAATCAACGCAACAGGGATTTTCGTAGACGATTTGCTGAAAATGGATATCCGTGAAAACAATAATATCGTACGTCCCAGTCAGGGAGTTCATTTAGTGCTGGACAAGTCATTTCTTGGCGGCGATACGGCCATCATGATTCCCAAAACAAGCGACGGGCGCGTGTTGTTTGGCGTCCCCTGGCACGGAAAAGTCATTTTGGGCACAACCGACACGCCAATGAATGAATCCGTACTCGAACCGCAGGCGCTGGACGAAGAGATAGATTTTATCCTGCGCACAGCCGGACGCTACCTGACGAAACAACCCGGGCGTGAAGACGTGCTTTCCGTCTTTGCAGGACTAAGACCTCTGGCTGCGCCGAAAAAAAATTCGAACGGGGAAAAAACAAAAGAAATCTCCCGCAGCCACAAAATATTCGTTTCCGACAGCAGTTTGATCACAGTCACAGGCGGGAAATGGACAACATATCGCCTTATGGCAGAAAATGTTATAGATCGCGCAATTGTCGTTGCAGGCTTGCCGCGCAGGAAATGCACGACGAAGCAGTTACGCATCCACGGATATAAAAAAACGGAAAACCACAAATCTTTCAGCTATGTTTATGGCTCGGATTATGAAAAGATGCTATTTTTGCAGCATGGAAAAGCCGACTGGGCTGCAAAACTCCATCCGCGCTACGACTATACAGGCGTAGAAGTCGTATGGGCTGTACGCGAGGAGATGGCTTTTACGGTCGAAGACGTGCTGGCTCGCAGACTTCGGCTGTTGTTTCTGGATGCAAAGGCGGCCATCGAATCTGCGCCGAAAGTGGCTTCCTTGATGGCAAAGGAACTTGGTCGCGACGCGGCATGGGAAGCAGTTCAGGTAGAGGAGTTTACGGCAGTCGCAAAAGCATATTGTCTGAATTGGGAATAATAATAATAAAACAAACATATTGAAAAACGCCGGTATATGGAAAAATACATTTTATCTTTCGACGCAGGGACGACCAGTTCACGGGCAATTGTGTTCAACAGCAAGGGCGAGGCCTGTTCGGTTGCGCAAAAGGAGTTTGCGCAGATATTTCCGCACGACGGCTGGGTAGAGCACGATCCTTATGAGATATGGTCGTCGCAGGCTGCCGTAGCAGCCGAAGCAATCACCAAAATCGGCATCAGCGGAACAAACGTAGCTGCCATTGGCATTACCAATCAAAGAGAAACAACCATCGTGTGGGACCGGACGACCGGCAAGCCGCTCTACAATGCCATCGTCTGGCAGGACAGGCGTACCGCCGAATATTGCGACTGCCTTAAATCGAGAGGATTGCTCCCGCTTATCCGTCAAAAGACGGGGTTAATCGTCGACGCCTATTTCAGCGCAACAAAAATCAAGTGGATACTCGACAATGCGGAAGGAGCGCGTGCAAAAGCCGAAAAGGGTGAACTGGCTTTCGGCACGGTAGATACGTGGCTCGTCTGGCAACTGACGAAGGGCAAAGTGCACGTGACGGACGTTTCCAACGCTTCGCGTACCATGCTGTATAATATATGTACGCAGGAATGGGATGATGAATTGCTTCAACTGTTTGACATACCGGCAAATATGCTGCCCGAGGTGAAGGCGTCGTCCGAGGTGTACGGACATACGGCGACTACCCTGTTCGCTTCGCACGTCCCCATTGCCGGAATAGTCGGCGACCAGCAGGCTGCGCTTTTCGGACAGATGTGCATTGAGCCGGGAATGGTGAAAAACACTTACGGCACAGGCTGTTTCATCCTGATGCATACGGGCGGGCAGCCAGTTGTTTCAAAAAACAATCTGGTGAGCACCATCGCGTGGCGACTCAACGGCGTGACTTCATACGCGCTGGAAGGCAGCATCTTCGTGGCAGGCGCCATCGTGCAGTGGCTGCGCGACGGCCTGAAAATCATCCGCTCGTCTTCGGAAATCGAGACCCTGGCCACGCAGGTGGACGATAACGGAGGCGTTTATTTTGTTCCTGCACTGACAGGACTGGGCGCACCGTACTGGGATCAGTATGCACGCGGCACAATCGTCGGCCTCACGCGCGGCACAACCGACGCGCATGTCGCACGCGCAGCCCTGGAAGGCATTGCCTATCAGACAATGGATGTGGTAAACGCCATGATTCTGGATTCAGGCATCGGCCTGAAAGAATTGCGGGTAGACGGCGGCGCGTCGAAAAATAACCTGCTCATGCAGTTCCAGTCCAATGTGCTGGGGAAAACGGTGATACGCCCGCAAACAGTAGAAACAACCGCACTGGGCGCCGCTTACATGGCAGGTCTGGCCGTCGGTTTCTGGCCGGATGTAGACGAGATCCGTAAGCAGTGGCATGCCGAAACAGCATTTGAGCCTGATCCGGCATTCGATTCGCATTGCGCCAAACGGAAATGGGCGGATGCCGTATACAGAGCGCAGGCATGGATAAAATCCTGAGTGTTAATTATAATTGTTATTATCTGTGAGCCATGATGTTTTATTTGAGTTTATCGGGACGGCCATCCTGATTCTTTTGGGCGAAGGCGTCTGCGCGAATGTATCGCTGAAAAAGACACTCGGCAACCGGTCGGGGTGGATAGTGGTAACGTTCGGATGGGGTTTTGCCGTGTTTGTCGGCGCGTTTATTGCGGCGCCCTATTCGGGAGCGCACCTGAATCCGGCGCTGACGCTCGGGCTGGCTACTGTCGGCGCCTTCAAGGGTAACATTGCCGGTTATGTTGTCGCTCAAATGCTTGGGGCGATGACGGGTGCATGTCTGGTATATCTGATGTACAAACCTCATTTCGATGCTGAAGAGAATGCAGATGCCAAGCTGGGCGTATTCGCAACCGGCCCTGCTATTCCGCATCTTTTCTCCAATTTCATGAGCGAATTTATCGGGACGTTTGTACTGGTATTCGGCATATTGATGGTAGGCGGTTCGAAGATGGAAGGGCCGTATCCCGTTGCGATTCTGATTGTCGCCATCGGCATGGCGCTGGGCGGCACGACAGGATATGCCATCAATCCCGCACGCGACCTGGGACCGAGAATCATACATTCCCTTCTTCCCATCAAGGGGAAACGGGACAGCAACTGGCGCTATGCATGGCTGCCCGTCGCAGCGCCGGTATGCGGCGCACTGGCGGCTGGATGGCTTTATCTTGGCGTGCACTGAGCGCGTCATATCCTGTTTGTTTCGCACCCCTTAAGGTTGAATGAAGCGTGTTGTCTTCGGGATTAAGGGATGCGAAATAAATAAGATATAA
>JAIRLL010000135.1 GCA_031259505.1 Tannerella sp. | reverse complement strand
TTACCGGCGGCGTAGGCGAAAACCAGTGTTCGATGCGGGCGGACGTTTGCCGCGGACTGGAATTTATGGGTATCCGGCTGGACGAAAACAAAAACGGCATACGCGGACAGGAGGCTATTCTCAGCGCGCCGGACAGCAGGACGACAGTGATGGTTGTTCCTACCGACGAGGAGTTTATGATCGCGTCCGATACGCAAGCCATTCTGAAAAAATAAGGATTCGCAAACCGTTTCACAATTCCAGCCGTTGCCTGAGCATTCGGTATCCGGTAGCGCTGATTTTGATTTTATCACCGTTGCAGAGAATAATCTGCTGTTTTTCGCCGTAACGTTCAATGCGGCTTATCCGGCTGATATTCACGATGCAGGAACGATGAACGCGGAGAAAGAGGTCGGGCGGCAACTGTTCTTCGGAATATTTCATGGTCTGCTCTTTCAGCCAGCGCCCTTCGGTAGTGTAGATAGCTACGTAGTCGCCTTCGGCTTGCAGGCAAAGAATGTCTTCGACGGGGATGATTTTGATTTTCTGTCCGCTGCGTACGGTAAATCGTTTTACGTATTCTTTTGTCCGCTCGTCGGACGGAAGAACGGGCAGCGGCGTTTCAGTACCGTACGAATGGTAATACAGACGGGCTATTGCAAAGAACAGCAGAGTGATAAAGAGCCTGACCGGAATAGTGGCCGCAAAATTGCCGAACACGGCGGGGAAAAACAGATATACCGCGACGCTTTCGATGCCGACCATCAGACTGCCCGTCAATACGGCGAACATCGACAGGAAGAGAAGAGAGTACAACTCATTCCGTGGAAAGGCATACCTGAAAATATGCCACAGGATGATACCTGTGGAGTAGAGCATCACCGCATAAAGCATCGCGTCCATGATGCGGCACGCCACGGACGGCGTCCCGGTAAGCGAAGCGTATATCGCAGCAAGCGAAATGCATACTGCGATATAGCCTTTCCTGTATTCCGTGAACGGCGGATTCATCCTATCTGAGCGTTATGCCGCCAAACGCACAATGCCCGTCGATGACGAGTTTGCGGCTCCGGTCGACGGCGTCGCGGTTTGGTCTCATGTCGTTCACCCCGCCAAAGACAGTCTGCGGATTCACTTCGACATGCCAGTCGGCAGGTACGGTAATCTCGACGCCACCGAACAGGGCGCGAATATACAACCTCGTTTCGCCTTCGGGCAACGACGTACGGCGCAAATCCAGACACACACCGCCTATAATTGCTTCGATCGTTCCTCCCTTAAATTCAGGCTCCATAAAAATATCATCCACGCCGCTGAATATACATGAATAGTTGATGGCGCCATCGGCATTTTTTTCTTTCGTCTCTCGACGGTTTTCCTCGAAACAGCGACCGGCGTCTCCAAATTGACGGCGGGAAAAACATATTTTCGGCTTAAACAGTAATTGCATGAGAATTAACAATCCTGCAACAATAATCAATGCCGGCCAGTAAATTGAAACAAACTGCTCATAGAAAACGTCCTGCGGGAAAATGAGCGAAAGTCTGTCGATCAGGAAAAATTTCCCGATGGCTGCAAAGATGACGCCCTGCAGGAATTTCAGTCTGCATAAACTGAGAGCGCCGAAAAGGAACAACAGCATCGGCCACGAGAAGAAGAATCCTTTCCACACGGCGGGCAGGAGGCCTGTGTTGAATGCCAGCAGCAAAACGCCTGCGGCAACAGTCATCAGCGCAAAAACGGCGCCGTGGAGGGTGCGACCGCGCTGCGGACGGGCGTAACCCGATGCATGACAGGCAAGTCGCCCCATCCATACCGCACCAAGCATAAATACAAGAATAGCAATCATGATAAGCGTCATGACGCATAATGCTCCAACTGTCGCGCCGGGCGTATTCAACGTCCACGTCAACAAAGTTCCGCTTCCGATCATCAGGGCGAACGAAAAGATCGCCTGCAATACTAAATTTTGTCTGTTCATTTTGTGTATCTTTAATTTATTTGTTTTGACGGGGCAAAGGTAAGCGCCCCTGTTGTTTCCGGCAATAGAAAATCGTCGAAACAGCCATTTTTACCCGACGAAAGGCAAATAGAAAACGACGAATCTCCCAATGATTTACTGTTCAGTCCGGGCGGAGCAAAAAAACAAAGGCACAGGGAACGTTTCCCCTGCACCTTTGCATTTCCATGTAATCCCGCCCGTTCGGTTTAAAATTCATCCACCAGAAGGCTTCCTTCCGTCAGGTCTTTCGTCCCTTCGGAAAAGGCGGCAAAATGAGCAGATGATGCGTGCGTTTCGAAAGCAGCCTGATCCTTGTATTCTTCGTAGAAGATGAACTCGGTTGCGTTCAGGGGTGACTGATACAGGGTGTAAAACAGGTTGCCTTCTTCCTTGCGCGTAGCTTCTACCAGACGGGATGCCACGTCGATAAAAGCTTTCTCCTGTCCTTCCTTGACTGTCAGGCGCGCCACAACGACTTTTTTGTTGCGCACGGGCTGTTCTACTGCGGCTGTTGCCTCGCCGCATTTGCAGGATTCGCCACACTCGCCGCATTTCTTTCCGCTGTTGCAGCACGACGTCGCGACAAACGTCATGGCAACGGTTATTAAAACAATTCCAATTCTTTTCATTTGGTTAGCTATTTGTAAGTTTATAATCGGGGCAAAATTAATTAATAAATCGTTTTCGACCTTGCCTGCAGGGCAAATATTTTTACCACAGCTCCATATTCATTGCCCTGCACACTTCTTTCAGGGTCTGTTCCGCTACCGTTCGAGCTTGTTCGATTCCCTTTTTCAGTATGCTTTGAATGTGGTTTCTGTCTTTCTCCAGTTCCGTTCTTCTCTGACGGACAGGAGCAAAGTATGAGTTCAGCGCGTCGGTTGTCACTTCTTTCAGTTTTTTTGCGCCGCCGTCGCCGATTTCCTCCGCCACGAGTCCGGGCGCCGTGTCCAGACACAGCGCGGCAAGGCGAAGAAGGTTGGCCACTTCGGGACGACGTTCGGGTTCGTACGTGATGACTCGTTCGGAATCGGTTTTAGCCGTCCTGATCATCCGCTGTGTCTCGTCGGACGTCGCCTTGATGGCGATGGAATTGTTGCGGCTTTTGCTCATTTTCCGGTTTCCGTCCAGGCCTAAAATCATCGGTGTCTCGCTCAGCAGGCCGAACGGCTCCTCGAAGGTCGAAATCCCGTATTTTGTATTGAAGCGTCGCGCGATGGTGCGCGTCAGTTCGATATGTGGTAACTGGTCCTTACCGACAGGCACAATGTTGCTCTTGCAGAACAGAATATCCGCAGCCTGATGCACGGGATACACATACATGCCGGCGTTGATGGTTTTCTGTCCCGAAGCGGAAATTTCTTCCTTGATGGTGGGATTCCGTTCCAGTTCCGAATTGGATACCAGCGTCAGAAACGGGAGCAGCAACTGATTGAGTTCGGGAATATGACTGTGCGGGAAAATGTGTGTCCTGTATTTTTCGGGGTCAAGTCCGCAGGCCAGGTAATCCAGAACCAGTTCGTATACGTATTCCGAGATTTTGTCGAAGGCATCCCGGTCGGTCAAGACCTGATAATCGGCAATTACAATGTATGTTTCCACCCCGAGATTCTGGATGCGAACTCTGTTTCTCAGCGAACCGAAGTAATGCCCGATATGCAGGTTTCCCGTAGGACGGTCGCCGGTTAACACCTTGTATTTTGCAGGATTAACGGGAATATCCTTTTCGAGTTCCTGGCTTTTTGACAGGACTACTTCGAAAGTCGAATAATTGATTTTTTCCATTTTTTACACTCTTTGTTTATTTCAAGGGCACAAAGATAGCGATTCCGTCCAAAAAAGAAAGCCGAAACCGGAATTATCTGCGGGCGGTTACAAATCAACCACATATTTTTTCAGCGCAGGGTCTTGCATGGATCTGGGTACAATGCTCTTGACGAGTTTCAGGATGATGTCCAGCATGCTTTTGCGCACATAATCCTTACCGACGACCAGACAGACTTCGCGTACGGCCGTTGAATTTTTGAATGCGCGCAGATTTTCCTGCTTTTCTTCGCTGAGACCCATCGCGTGCAATTCGGGAATAATCGTGATACCCTGGTTGTAATCAACGATATGTATAAGCGTATCGATACTGCCGGCCTCGTATCTGACGGAAGCGTTGCCGGCGGAAGCCTTTTTTTTCATCAGGCAGAGACGTTCGATTTGTCCACGCAGGCAATGCACGTTTTCCAGCAGCCAGATATCGTTAATATTTATGCTGTTGAGATCTATTTCCTTTTCGCTGCTTCTTTTGTCCTGCGGAGAAACGTAGGCGTAGAATTTCTCGTAGTATACGGGATATTCGATCAGTTCGGGACGGTTGAGCGGCCCGGCCAGCAGTCCGCCGTCCAGTTCGCCTTTCAGGATACAGTCGAGGAGGTCGGTCGTCGTATATTCCTTCAAGGTCAGTTCAATATCCGTTTCGTCCTGTCTGTTCAGCAGGACAGGGACGAGATAGGTCGCAATCGTGGGAATGATACCCAGCGCGAAACATCCCTTAGTCGTCTGCTGTTCATTTTCGACGATATATTTAATCTGCCTGAAATGCTTGAGCGACACATGTGCCTGATCGATAATCTGTTTTCCGACAGCCGTCGGCTCGACGGGATGTTTTGTCCGGTCGAAAATCTTCACATCCAGTTCTTCTTCCAGTTTCTGAATCATCATGCTCAAGGTCGGTTGCGTGATGCGGCATTCTTCTGCAGCCCTGGCAAAATGGCGATATTTATCGACGGCGATTATGTATTCCAGTTGTTGTATGTTCATATTGTATATATATATATTAATGTATAGTACTGTCATTGCGTCATCAGTTTGTTTACGCCTGTTCCGAAAAGTGCAAAATCATATTTTACAGGGTCTTCGGGGCAAAATTCGCGCAGTTTGGCGGTCAATTCTTCTACGGCTTTCCGGTCGTTGCTTTTCCGTTGCAGCAGTCCCAGTCTGCGCGCCGTGTTTCCTGCATGTACGTCGAGAGGAATATACAGTTGATGCGGCCTGATACAAGTCCATACGCCCAGATCGACGATGCGGTCTTTTCGCACCAGCCATCTTAGCGCCAGGTTGACACGTTTGAGCGCCGTATTTTCGAGATTGACGGGAAAGCATTTTCCGTTGTGCTGTCCGCCGTTGGCTTTCATCATTTCCGTCCGCATGGCGGAAGCTGCATACCATGCAGGCGCTTCCGCCCGTCCGGCGTTTTGATGCGTCAGAAAGTTTTCCAGGCTTCCGTACGACGCAAATATATGCCTGAAACCTCGCAGCATGTAAGCCAGATCATGTTCGAAGAAAGTCCTGTGAACATTGGCTTTTCCGAGCGTTCGATAACCTTCGTTCATGACGTAATCGTGCGGAGCGTCGCCCCAGCTCGAAAGCAGCCGCTCGGCGCTGTTCAGTATCATTTTGCGATTACCCCAGGCGATGGTCGCCACGACAAACGCCACGATTTCGATGTCCTGCAGCTTTTTATATCGTCGAGGAAACTGCACGGGATCGTTTTCGGCAAAAGCCGGCGTATTTGTCAGCGCCAGTTGTTTATCAAGATAAGTTTTAATCGAATCCATAAATAGACGAAATTGATGCAAAGATAAAAATTATTGATTTGATTTATTCTAAAAACCGTCATACATTTGCAGAAAATCTGAAGAAAGTGATTGGCGAACGCGCCGGAACATCCTTTAACCGGATCAACGCCGATCATCTTTTTCAGACCGAAACCAAATAACAAATAAAAAAAAACAGAAGTATGCAACCGATTATCAATTCTCAGTTACCTGAATTTAAGGTACAGGCGTATCATAACGGCAGTTTCGAAACCGTTACGAGCAATGATGTGTTGGGGAAATGGGCGATATTCTTTTTCTATCCCGCCGATTTCACCTTTGTATGTCCGACCGAACTGGAAGACATGGCAGACAAGTATGCCAAATTTCAGGAAGCCGGTGTGGAAATCTATTCGGTAAGCACCGATTCCCACTTTGTTCACAAAGCATGGCACGATGCTTCCGCGACGATTCGCAAAATCAAGTATCCGATGCTGGCCGACCCGACGGGCGTATTGACGCGCGCCTTTGGCGTACATATCGAAGAAGACGGCATGGCCTACCGCGGCACGTTTGTCGTCAACCCCGAAGGGAAAATCAAGATTGTCGAAATTCACGACAACGGCATCGGACGTAATGCGGAAGAGTTGCTCCGGAAAGTTGAAGCAGCTCAGTTTGTAGCTTCGCACCCCGATCAGGTTTGCCCCGCCAAGTGGAAAAAAGGCGATGCAACACTGAAACCCAGCATTGATCTGGTCGGGAAAATTTGAAAAGAAGTGTGTATTTATTGCTTTGAATAAGGCAAGGCTTTTCGGGAGATGTACTGCCTCCGCGAAAGTCTTGCCTTTATCTTTGTCCCGTATGAATCCTGAAAGACAGTGAAGAAAAAAACGGGTAAGCTTACTATATCGCGCCGCTACAACCAAGTACCCTTGCTGCGATCAAGCCCTGGGGGGTTCCGAGGGAGCTGGCCGTATAGGACTTACCCGGCTGCAAAGATAGTCATTATTTTTGATACGCTAAACGACTCCCCCGATAAAAAATATCCGCCGATGCGATCCTGACGAAAAATGGCTTATATTTATACTGCGTGCGGTGTAATTTTGCGACATTATTCTACTGGATTGCTTCAGGCTATGCCTTCGCAATGACGGAGATACCGTTGCTGTCGGCAATGGCATCCGTCGTCATTGCTTCCTGCGTCGAGGCTCGACGCCGCCTTGCGTCTTATCCCTGTACAGGCCGGCGTCATTCGACTGTCAGCGCGGCATGTCGTAAACGATGGCGCGTCTGATTTTTTTTTTGCCCTGTTCGTCCAATATACGCGCAAATACACTATCTTTGCGCACGTCAAGGCCACAATATCTGTTTATAAACTTACATTATAATGCTTATATTAATGGGGTAAAGATAGCAGTTGTACGTGTGAGAGTACGTGAGTAAGCGGAACAGAGAGTGGCCTTGATTTTTATTTCACGCATTTGGAAAACACATGTTTTTCATCTAATTTTGCCATCATTCAAACGAAAACATAATGATCATGGAAAAAATTTTTACTGGCCTCATGGCATTGCTTCTGGCAGGATGGATTTCCTGCGGGAAAGAACCGTCCGTCGCCACGTTGCCGCCCGAAGAGCCGGAGGCGATCAATCCCGTAGGGGAGGAACCCTACGCTGTCGCGGTGATTGAAAACCTGCAGACGCGGCTGCGTATTCTCGAACCGAAGTTCGACGTAAAACGGAATGAGATATGGCGTTCCAGTCCAAGGGACGTTATCATAAATTATCCGCCTTCGCCACAGTATGAAGCCGACACATACTTTGGATATGCAGATGCGGACGGCAGGATTGTCCATTGCGAAGTCATCAACCTGCCCGGATCTGCGAAACAGTGGAATGGCGAGTTTTTTCAGACAGGATGGACTGCCGTCACGGAAATCAGCGTTCAAATGAACGGTACGGTGCGTCTTTATACCGGCGATGAGGGCGAAACGTACGGAACGCTCGAACTGACCTCGCTGGAGCCTGTGCCCGAAAGCAGCTTGCCGGTAAATCTTCAGCCGGGAGTATATCGGGAAACATACCCGTCTGACCCGGATAATGTGTCCTGGACAGAAATCAATCTCATTGATAAGGAAAATCTGGAAATAGCGACCTTCCTGCGTAGAGAATCTCCTCAAGCGGATAAATATAAATACGAAATACGCGAACATGCCATTATACTTGCCAGCGTGGACGGCGGACATACTTATTATCCGGATGAACTGTTTTTTCACGTGGTGAACGATTCTGTATTTGAAGTGCAGTATCTTCACGCCCATACTGCCGGACAAGTCGGTTTCCCGGTAATGACTTTCGAGAAGGAAACGCCGTAGGACAAAACGGATATACGCCTGTTCCGGTCTATCGGAATCCCTCAGCAGCCGAACGCGGGACTTGCCGGTCTGCCGATATAATCCGTCACGTTTCTTTCGATGCGCGCAATCAGGTCGTCGGTCTCGAACTTTACGAATGTTTCGCCTGTGATCTGTTCATACAGTTCGATGTAGCGGTTACTGATGCTTTCAACGATTTCGGGCGTCATCTCCGGCACCGCCTGTCCGGCCTTTCCCTGAAAGCCGCTGTTCATAAGCCATTCGCGCACAAATTCCTTGGACAGTTGTTTTTGCGGTTTGCCTTCGGAGAGCCGCTGTTCGTAACCGTCGCGATAGAAATAGCGTGACGAATCGGGGGTGTGTATTTCGTCGATCAGATAGATTTTGCCGTCGCCGCCGCGTCCGAACTCATATTTCGTGTCCACGAGAATCAATCCGCGGCAGGCGGCAATCTCCGAGCCGCGGCGGAAGAGTTCGCGCGCGTATTTTTCCAGTACGGCGTAGTCGGCTTCCGGCACCAGTCCGTTTTTCAGGATGTCGTCTCTGGAAATATCTTCGTCGTGGGCTCCCTGCGCCGCTTTTGTCGTCGGGGTGACGACGGGTTCGGGAAAGGCTTCGTTTTCTCTCATGCCGTGGGGAATCTTCACGCCGCAGATTTCGCGCGCGCCGTTTTTGTATGCCCGCCATGCGCTGCCGCACAGATAGCCGCGGACAATCATCTCGACGGGATAGCCTTCGCAGCGGATGCCTGCCGTGGCCATCGGGTCGGGAACGGCCAGCTTCCAGTTCGGACATATATCGGCCGTAGCATCCAGAAATTTGGCTGCCAGTTGATTTAACATCTGCCCCTTGTAAGGTATTCCTTCGGGCAGCACGACGTCGAACGCCGAAATGCGGTCGGTTGCGACCATGATCAGCGTCTCGTTCCGTATGTTGTATACGTCGCGTACCTTTCCGTGATACAGGCTCTGCTGTCCCGGAAAGTGATATTCCGTTTTTATCAATGCTTCTTTCATTTTTTATTCTTTTATTCTTTTGTGACTGTTTTCGCGTCGTTTTCTTTTCGCTGTCTGTCATGCTTTTCGTAGGCGTCGACAATGTGGCGTACCAGTTTGTGGCGGACAATGTCTCTCTTCGTAAACGTCACTTTCCCGATGCCGTGTACTCCGGAGAGAATCCGCAGGGCTTCGACAAGTCCCGAGTTCGTACTTGCCGGCAGGTCAATTTGCGTGATGTCGCCGGTGACGATCATCCTGGCGCGCAGTCCGAGCCGGGTGAGGAACATTTTGATCTGGTGCGGCGTCGTGTTTTGCGCTTCGTCGAGGATTATCACGGCGTCGTTGAGCGTGCGTCCGCGCATGAAGGCCAGGGGGGCAATCTGGATGATGTTGTTTTCCATGTACTCCTTCAGTTTGACCTGGGGAATCATCTCCTGCAGGGCGTCGTAGAGCGGTTGCAGGTAGGGGTCGAGCTTGTCTTTCATCTCGCCGGGGAGGAATCCCAGTTTTTCGCCGGCTTCCACGGCGGGACGGCTGAGGATGATTTTCCGCACCAGCTTGTTTTTAAGCGCTCGCACGGCAAGCGCTATGGCTACAAACGTCTTGCCCGATCCGGCGGGACCGATGGCGAAGGTAAGGTCGTTTTCTTCGAAACTCTTCACCAGCTTCTGCTGGTTTGCCGAACGGGCGATGACCGGCCTGCCGCCGACGCCGTGGATAATCAGATGGTCCTGCTTTTTCATCACCACGGAAGGGTTGCCTTTCACAATGTCGATGATGGCATCTTCCGTCAGGGCGTTATATTCTTCGCAATATTCTTCTATTTCTCTTATTTTCTTGATAAAGGTATCCAGTTCATCCTCGTCGCCGATGATTTTCATCACGTTGCCGCGCGCCACGATACGCAGCTTGGGGAAGAGCGTCTTGATGAGTTGCATGTATACGTTGTTCACGCCGTAGAAGGCAACCGGATCGACGCTTTCGAGAATGTAAATGCGTTCAATCATACAGTCTGAAAATCCGTTCCATGGGTTTCCATTTTTCTGCCGAGGAGGCGTTTTCTTTTGCCTGCTGGAAGACGGACATGCAGTCTTCCCATTCCTGCTGGCGGGGGAGGGTTGCCAGGCGGCCGAAGGCTTCGTCCCAGTCGAAGTCGAGCGGCGTTTCCACAATCATGAACAGGCGGTTGCCCAGAATGTATATTTCCATTTCCAGGATGCCCACGCTGCGGATTCCTTCTCTGATTTCAGGCCACGACCCGTTTTCGCTGTGACGTCTTACATATTCTTCTATCAGCGCGGGGTCGTCTTTCAGGTCGAGCGTCTGGCAATAGCGTTTTGTCGGCGCGTCGTGCGTTTTTGTTTTATATCCTGTTATTTTCATCGTGATGTTTTTAGGGTTCTTTTATCAGCGTCTTTTGATTTTACAAACAAATAAAGGGCTTGCCCTTCCCGGCGGATAGAGACAAGTCCTTTATTTTATAATGGTTTTCACACCTGTTTCCGATAGCCGTACACGGCGCGGCATCCCAGTTCTTCTTCGATGCGGAGCAGTTGGTTGTACTTGGCCATGCGGTCGGAGCGGCTCAGCGAGCCGGTTTTGATTTGTCCGCTGTTGGTCGCTACGGCGATATCCGCGATGGTCGCATCTTCGGTTTCACCCGAACGGTGAGACGTGACGGTCGTATATCCGTGGCGATGCGCCATTTCGATGGCGTTCAGCGTTTCGGTAAGCGAGCCTATCTGATTGACCTTTATCAGGATGGAGTTGGCGCATCCTTCTCTGATTCCTTTCGAGAGAAATTCGACGTTGGTAACGAACAGGTCGTCGCCGACGAGTTGAGCGCGTCTGCCGATGCGGTCGGTCAGTTTTTTCCATCCTGCCCAGTCGTTT
>JAIRLL010000208.1 GCA_031259505.1 Tannerella sp. | reverse complement strand
GCAGAGTATTGCCGCTGCGAGGGTGCGCCGTTGCCTGTCCGGACGGGGCGATGCCGGTCTACTGTTCATATTCGGGGGCTTCCACATACGTGTTTTCTGCAATTTTACGCTCCAGCGTTTCGCTTTTCTTTCCGGCCTGGCGGGCTTTGAGCCACTGTTCGCGCGCCTTTTCCTTTTCGCCGTACATGTAGAGGATGTCGCCGTAGTGATCCAGCAGTTCGGCGTTTTTTTCGCCGTCGACTGCTACGGCTTTCTCGATGTATCCTTTTGCCAGCGTGTAGTAGCCTTTCATGAAGAAAACCCATGCGTAGGTATCCAGATAGGTGGCATTGTCAGGTTCGGCTCTGATACATTTAGCGCTCATGCGTTCGGCCTTGTCGAGGTCCTGCTTCGAGAGGGTGAGGAAGTAGCTGTAGTTGTTCATCACGCCGATGTTCTGTTCGTTGCAGGCAAGCGCCTTTTCGTAGGCTTCGAAGGCTTTGTCGCGTTCTTTCATCCGGTAGTATATGTCTCCTATCTGTCCGTAGAAGTCGGAGCGCATCGGGCGGTTTGTTTCGGGAATGATTTGCAGGCAGTCTTCGCAGGCCTCGAGCGCTTCCTGATATTTCTCCAGTTGCTGGCAGGCGATGGCCATGAAGAGGCAGTAGACGGGTTCGTCGGGGAAAAGCTCGCGGCATCGTGTGCAGAAGGCGACGGCGCTTTCGTAGTCTTCCATCTGCATGACGGTGTTGAGCAACTGCTGCCATGCGGATTCGAGCGAGGGATCCATCTCGGTGGCGAGCTGGAACTGGAATCGGGCTTCGTCGAGTTTCTTCTGCGACGAGAGCAGTGCGCCGTACATCAGCTTGAGTTCGATATCTTCGGGATGCTGTTCCAGGAGAGTGCGGAAGAGCGAGTCGGCGGGCTGGATGTCTCTGCGCAGTTGCTGAAGGCGCTGGATGTAGCGCGAGAGGATGCCGACTTTGAGTTCGACGTCGAGTTTTTCGTTGACCAGCGCGAGGCGTATCTGCTGTTCGGCGGCTTCGTGCTGGCCTGTCGTTTCGTAGTAGTTGGCCATCGAGACGGTGTAGTACGGATTTTCGGGGTCGATGTCGTGCGCCTTGCGGTAGTATTCGAGTGCGCGCTGCGTGTCGTTGCGTTCGAGATGGAGGTCGCCCGTGAGGATGGGATAGCGGGCTTCGCCGGGGTATCTTGCCGACAGTTTTTCGAGTTCGCGAAACGCTTCGTCGGGCTGTTCGAGCGACATGTAGAGCTGATATTTCTTCAGCGAGAGAGGTTCGTTCATGCCGATGAAGTTTTCGAGGCGGTCGAACATTTCGATGGCTCGTCCCGTTTCGCCCTGCTGTGCGAGGGTTTCGGCCAGGTAGTAGTAGAGTTCCACCTTTTCGGGATGTGCGGCGACCAGTTCTTCGTAGGTTTCGGCCGCTTCGCCATACATGCCCAGACCTGTCAGGATGGAGGCGAGCGCCACTTTGTACGAGAAATTCGCCGGGTCATAGGCTACCGCCTTTTTGAGCATCGTCATCGCCGTCGCGGGACGGTTCATCTGCATGTGGAGCGACGAGAGTTCGAACAGCACGGCCGGCGAGGTCGAGTCTGTCGCCAGGCAGTGAGTGAGCAGTTCGTATGCGGCGTCATATTTTTCGGCGTTTTTCAGTTTGAGTGCTTCGTAGAAGAAATAGTCCAGCCGTCGCTGCTGCGAAAAGGCCGTCGTCTGCTGCTGCGGCGGCGAGGCGTGGCATACGGCGACCGTCGCAGCGAGGCAAAGCAGCAGCCGGAAGACGGCCGTCCGGAGGAGCGGCGTGCAGGGATGGAGGAGGCGACGGTGTGGCTGCATACGGCGCATGATGTTGTCTGACTTCATTTTTCGTTTCATTCGTTATTTATTTGCCCGTGTGTCCGAATCCGCCTTCGCCGCGTTCCGTTTCGTCGAGCGATTCCAGGAGTTGCCATTCCACTTTTCCGTACCGGGCGACGACCATCTGGCAGATGCGGTCGCCGTCGTGCACGACGAACGGCTTGTCCGAGAAGTTGATCAGCAGCACGCCTATTTCGCCCCGGTAGTCGGCATCGACGGTGCCGGGCGCGTTGAGCAGCGTGACGCCGTGTTTGAACGCCAGACCGCTACGCGGACGCAACTGCGCTTCGCAGTCTTCGGGAAGGGCGATGTAGAGGCCTGTGGGTATCTGCTCGTACATCTTCGGCTTGATCTCGACGGGAGCGGACAGGTTGGCGCGTATGTCCATCCCCGCCGAAAGTAGCGTCTGGTACTGCGGCAGCGGATGGTGCGACCTGTTGACTATTTTTACGTGTATCATTACTGTGACGTTGTTTGATTTTAATGTGCAAAGATAGAAAATAAAATCGAATGACCGGCAGTGTAAGCGAAACCCTCATTAGATGACAGAATAACATATTCACATAATTCCATAATTTCCATAATTCACATATTTGTAAAATCTGAAAATGCAGTGTAAGCGAAGCCCTTCCGGGATTTTTCGCATGATAATTATGAAAGGTATTTTTTAACCGCAAAGGCACAGGGGGCACAAAGTTTCAAGCGTCTTTTCGCTTTTGGTTTCGATACCTCACTGCCGGGGGTGAGGGCGATTCAAACCGTCGCATTTGGCATACTTTGCCTGAAAATCACGTCCTTTGGCTGCCGCCGAACTTCGTTTCAGGACTTTCATAATGTCATGCGTTGCGATGACGGAAAAACCGGCTTTTGAAACAGCCCCTTGATAATTACTAAATACACAGAATAACATAATGACATAATTTTCAGAATGAACATATCTGTAAATTCTGAAAATTATGGAATTATGTGAATATGAAATTATGCAGACATGACTGGCAGGCGCTGCTCACCGCCGGAATGACGGCGCGTCGCTCTGCGCCGTTTTCCAGAATTCATAATAGTTGAACCACTGCTCGGGATAGCGGGCGACCACGTCGGCCAGTTCTCCGGCAAATGCCTGCGCCAGCATTTCCGTTTTCCGGCGTTTCGACATGTCGGCGGGGGCAGCGATTTCTACCGGACGGACGTAGACGGTGTATTTCCTGCTCGATCGCTTGATGACGAAGATGGCGAGTATCGCCACATCGAAGTGCGTGGCGAGGGCGAACGCGCCGGCCGGGAAATCAGCCTTGCCGCCCATGAAGTCGCAGGCGACGGTTTTGGCCGAGCCGAGATTGCGGTCGCAGGGCATGCTGACGATTTCGCCTTTCTGCAGGGCGTCGTGTATGGCGAAGAGGTGCGACATGTCGGCGGTGACGGGTATCATGTCGACGCGGCGCGAACGAAACGCCCTGACGCGGTTTTTCTGTACGGTCTTCGTTTCGCCGGCGTACACCAGGGCGTGTATCGGTTTGCGTTCCTGTGTGAGCAGGTATCCGCAGATTTCGAAGTTCCCCACGTGTGCTCCGGCGATGATGAAGCCTTTGTCGCCGGCTGTCAGGCGCCGGAAATGTTCGTTGCCGACGATTTCGGTTTCGAAGAAGCGTCTCTTGCCGGCAAAGACGGCGAACCGGTCGAGGATGACCTGCCCGAAGGCGAAGTGGTTTTTGTATGTACAGACTGTCGCGCGCATCGCCGTGTATCCCAGCCGGCGGCGGAAAAAGCGGTATATGGCGTTGCAGGCGCGGCGCGAAAAAATCATGTAGAAGGGCACGACGCAGGCCATGACGGCATATCCCAGCCTGACGTCGAGCAGCCTGAAGAGGAGGATCAGCGCCTTCTGTCCCCACGGGCTGCCGCCGGTGTTGCCTTTCCACTGCCGGCTTCCGTTCATTTGCCGGCGGGCGCTTCTCCTGTTTTTGATTCGATATAGTCGCAGAACTGGCCGAGGGTTTGCACGTCGGACAGTTCTTCGGGTTTGATTTTGAATCCGAAGTTGCGTTCGACAATTACAACGATGTCGACAAAATCGAGGCTGTCGATTCCCAGGTCGTCCTTGAGCCGTGCTTCGGGACGGATGGTTTCTTCGTCTACTTCGATTTCTTCTATAAGGAACGTTCTTACTGTTTCTTCAATTTCTGCTCTTTTCATTGTGAATGGTCTTGGTTGTGAATATATTTTTTTATTACCAGTGCGCTGTTTGTACCGCCAAAGCCGAACGAGTTTGACAGGACGGTGTCCAGTTTCTTCGCCGTCGTTTCGGATGCGATATTGAGTCGCGCCGAGTATTCGTCGGGGGTTTCGAAGTTGATATTGGGGGCGATGAACGAGTGTTGCATCATCAGGATGGAATACAGCGCTTCGCTGGCGCCGGCCATCCAGCATTCGTGTCCGGTCATCGACTTGGTGGAACTGACGAAGGGTCGCGTCTGTCCGAACAGGCGGTCGAGGGCGATGGCTTCGCAGGCGTCGCCCTGCGGCGTGGAGGTGGCATGGGCGTTGACGTAGTCGACGTCGGCGGGAGTGATGCCGGCGTCTTTCAGGGCGCGCGCCATGGCGAGGGTGCAGCCTTCGTCGCTTGGCTGGGAGATGTTTTTCCCGTTCGACGAGAAGCCGTATCCCGCTATTTCGGCGTAGATGGTCGCGCCGCGGGCGAGGGCATGGTCGAGGTCTTCGAGTACGAGGCTGGCCGCACCGCCGCTCGGCACCAGTCCGTCGCGTGCGGCATCGAACGGTCGCGACGCCTTCGCCGGCGCGTCCGTGCGGACGGAAAAGGCGCTCAGCGCGTCAAAACTGCCCATCGAATAGAAGTTCGTTTCCTGCGCGCCGCCGCAGAGCACCGTGTCCTGCAGTCCCTGCCGGATAAAGAGGCAGCCCAGCCCGACGGCGTGCGACCCGCTGGCACACGCCGCGCTGACGGTCATGTTGACGCCGCGCAGCTTGAAGATGGTGGAAAGGTTCATCGTCACCGTCGAGTTCATCGCGCGAAACACCGCCCCCGAGCCGAGCAGCATCGTGTCGCGCTTTGCCGCCACCGTGTTGTGCGCCTCAATGACGGCCTTCGCCGACGAATCGTTGCCGTAGAATATGCCCACTTCGTGCCGTTCGAGCCAGTCCGTGTCGATACCTGCCGTGCGCATCGCCTCCACCGTCGCCATGTAGGCATATTCGGCCTCCTCCGCCAGCCCGACGCGCTGACGGCGTTCGAGCATACCCTTCAGTTCCGGACGCTCCACGATGCCTGTCAGCGGCGAACGGTAGCCGTACGTCTTCCGTGCCATCTCGACGCCGATGCCCGACCGGCCTGCGTACAGCGATTCCGTAACTTCTTCCAGATTCTTCCCGATGCAGGAATAAATCCCCATACCCGTCACTACTACTCTTCTTTTCATAATCCAAATCTATACATTTATATACATATGCGGTGAAGTATCCCGATTTGCCTGTATATATTATTCACTTCATTCAGGTATACAGTCCGCCATTGATCGATATGACTTCGCCCGTGATGTAAGCTGCCTGCTCCGATGCCAGGAATCCAGCCAGCGCTGCCACCTCTTCGGGTTTGCCGAAACGGCCGGCCGGAATCATCGGTTTCAGCTTCGCTTCGTCGAGACCTTTCAGCATG
>JAIRLL010000072.1 GCA_031259505.1 Tannerella sp. | reverse complement strand
CAAAGCTGAAAAGGAACTGACGGACTTTATCCACAAGGGCACGTCGCATCAATACTGGCTCGCACGGGCGTTTGTGCTCCTCGCAGATGTGTATATCCGGAAAGGCGACGACTTTCAGGCGCGCCAGTACCTGCTCAATTTGCAGAAAAATTACAAAGGCAACGACGAAATTGCCGGAATGATAGAAGAACGACTGGATAAATTTAACAAATAGGAAATGAAAAAAATACATGCAATAAAAGTTTTGACGGCAGTAGCGGCGCTGGCCGCCTGCATGGCTGCCCCGATACGGGCGCAGGAACAGTTGACGCGCGAAATGACACTGGAACGCGAATACGACCCGACCGTTCAGGACGCCAGCAAGATAAACCGGCTTCCCGAAGTAAAGGAGCCGACCGTCACGAAGCGCCCGATAGACTATTCGCCCTTTACCTCGCCTGCCGAGCCGCCCAGAGAAATCACCCTTTTGCCTTCGGGCAATAGCCATACGGAGATAACACACAACCCGCGCCGTGGATATTTCCATTTCGGCGGCGGGATGTACGCCAACCTGAGCGGCGACCTGGGGTATCATATCATCGACAGCGAGCAGGGCAAACTGGCGCTCTTCGTCACGCACAACTCGACCGGCGGCAACGTGAAATTTCCCGATGAAGACAACCTCAAGCGAAAGGCCATACTGAACGACAACCTCATTTGCCTGGACTTAAATCATTCTGTCGGACGCAATACCGTGCTCAATCTCGGCGCGGCATACGGCTATACGGGCTTCAATTACTACGGCAGGCTGCTCTCTCTCCACGACATCCCGAGTTCCGCACCTGCCTCCACATCAGATACTGAAACCAGCCAGGCCAACCAGACCGTCAGATTCAATTTCGGTCTGTCGGGTAGCGGAGACAAATTCGGATACATGGTCGGCGCCGATTTCAGACACTTCGATCAGAAATACGGCTGGCGGAAAGACCTGAACGGCATCCGCGAAAATCGTTTCAGCCCGAAATTCGACCTGAGCCTGTTTCTCGGAGACGCCTCCCGGCGCATCGGGATTGCCGGCGCACTGGATTATTTCGACTATAATTATCCGCACATCTACAATCGCAACGATTCGACCGGCTACAGGAGTCACATCGAAGCAACCGTTACGCCCTACTTCCGTATTGAAAGCGAGACGTGGCGCCTCGCGCTCGGTGCGAACGTCATGCTCATTTCCGGTGATTCGCTGCTGATCTTTGCCTCGCCGAACGTATCCGTCGAAGCGCAGGTGGCCGACAGAACTGTTTTCTATGCCGGTGCACAGGGCGAAATCCGTTCGAACGACGCTTATGGCATCTCGCGTCTTAACCGCTACATGGACCATTCGATGGCGGTCAGCCCTTCGCGCACATGGCTGGACGCCAAACTTGGTATCCGCAGCGCTATCGCGACCGGCTTCCAGATCGACGCCTTCGGAGGATACCGAAGCACGAAAGACGCAATATTTTTCATCCCGTCGATCTATACAAATGAAAACATGGATTTCACCTCCTACAGCACGGTTCTCCGGACAGATGCGTCGCTGCTGCACATCGGAGCAGCGCTCAAATATGCCTGGCGCAACCAGGTCGATTTCTCGCTGAAAGGCGTTTACAACCAGTGGACGGTCAAGTCCGACGGGCGCAGTTTCGTGCCATACGACACCAACTCCACCGGCTCCACCGGCATGAAACCCTACGGCCTGCCGGAAGTGGAACTGAATGCCGGCCTGACTGTGAAGCCACTCGCACCCATGACATTGACGCTCGACTACTATCTGGGCGCCGGACGCTACATGCTGGTTCTCGACCGGGAACAGCGGATGAAAGACCTTCACGACCTGAACTTCCGTGCTTCCTGGAATTTCAACGACACTTTCGGAGCATACCTGAAACTGAACAATCTGCTGTTTCAAAATCAGGAACGGATATACGGCTATCCGATGCAGGGTTTCAATGCCATGGTGGGAATTAATTTGAATTTTTGAGTGCAAGATTCGGGAGAGGAGAAAGAAAATTCAGTATTTCATGTGTCGTTCTGTTCGGATGAGGTTGAAACTTCGTCCGAACAGTTTTTTTTGTCCGAACATGTCCGCAGGGCATTCACGGCGTATGTCTTATCCCGAACTCAGATTAACAGAATGACAGAATTTTCAGAATTAACATATTTGTAAATTCTGAAAGTTCTGAAATTATGTGAATACGAAGTTCTCGCCACAGGGCGAGGAAAGAACAGATTTTCTTCCTGCCGTTTTAACCTGAGGAAGGGATAAGAAAAAACCCGAATCACTTCACAAACCGCAGCCTCAAACTGTTGCCGACGACGCAAAGGCTGCTCAGCGCCATGGCGCCTCCCGCGATCATTGGGTTGAGCAGAAAACCGTTCACGGCGTAGAGGACGCCTGCCGCTACGGGAATGGCCGTGAGGTTGTAGATGAATGCCCAGAAAAGATTCTGACGGATTGCGGCGACGGTGCGGACGGACAGCCTGATGGCTTCGGCCACTTTCGTCAGGTCGGACGAGACGAGGGTCATTTGCGCCACATCCATGGCAATGTCGCTACCCTGTCCCATGGCAATGCTCAGGTCGGCCTGTGCAAGCGAGGCGCTGTCGTTGATGCCGTCGCCTGCCATTGCCACGACGTGTCCCTCTGCTTGCAACTGTTTGATAAACTCGCTTTTGTCGTGAGGCAGCATGTTTGCGTGAAAGCGGGTGATACCGGCCTGCGCGGCGATGGCTTCTGCCGTGTGGCGACTGTCGCCGGTCACCATGTAGCAGGTGATATGTCGGGATTCCAGCAGTCTGACGGCCTCGTGCGACGTGGCCTTAATTTCGTCGGCGACGACAATCAGTGCAAGCGCCTTCTCGCTGTCGGCAAACCATACCGCGATTTGCGCCTGCCGGTGTGCCGATGCAGCTTCGGCAAGCAGCGATTCATCTATCCGGATATTGTATTCTTCCATCATACGGATGCTTCCCGCAAGATACGTCCTGCCGTCGGCAATGCCCTTAACGCCTTTGCCCGTGATGCTTTCGAAGCGAGCGACCGGATGGGATACGTTTTCTCCGTCGGAATCGAAATGTCGGGCGATGGCTTCTGCCAGCGGATGTTCCGAACGGCGTTCGAGGTCGTGCAGGACATGCTTCGCGCAGTCGTCGCCGTGCAGCCACTTGATGGCGACGACGACCGGCTTGCCCCGCGTGACGGTGCCGGTTTTGTCGAATACTACCGCGCTGACTTTCCTTGCCGTTTCGAGGCTTTCGGCGTCTTTTACCAGTATTCCCCGTTCTGCTGCCTTGCCGATGCCGGCTGTGATGGCGGCGGGCGTGGCCAGTCCCAGTGCGCACGGGCAGGCAATGATCAGCACTGTGACCATTGCCGTCAATCCGTGCGTCAGCCCGTGCCGGCTGTCGAACAAAAGCCATGCAACGAGTGTGACGACGGCAATCGCTATTACCGCCGGAACAAAGACCGCCGCAATCCGGTCGACACGCTTTTGTACGGGCGCCCTGCTTCCCTGCGCATCGCGCACCGTGTGGATAATTTGCGCAAGCAGCGTGTCTTCGCCGGTCTTCCCTGCTTCGAAATGCAGGCTGCCTTTACCGTTTATCGTGCCTGCAAAAACTTTGTCGCCCTTCTGTTTGAGCACAGGGACAGGTTCGCCGCTCAACATGCTTTCGTCGAGATACGAGTGTCCGGCAATCACCTCGCCGTCTGCGGCAATCTTCCCGCCCGGCTTTACGAGTACGACATCGCCTGCGACAACGTCTCCTACCGGTATTTCCACGTATTTGCCGAATCCCCTGGCAACGGAGACGGTCTTGGGCTGTAATCCCATTAATTTTCTAACAGAGATGGCGGCGTGGCGTTTGGCTTTCTGTTCCAGCCATCGCCCCAACAGGATAAAAGTGATGATGACGCTTGCCGCTTCGAAATACATATGCGGATGGGCATCTCCGGCCGTCGCAGAACCGGGGAAAAGCATGTTGAAAACGCTGAAGAGCCAGGCCGTGGATACGCTCATTGCCACGAGCGTATCCATGTTTGCCGCGCGCTGCTTCAACTGCATCCATGCGCCGGCAAAAAAACTGCGCCCCGGCAAAAAGATTACGGGTGTGGAAAATGCGCACATCAGTTCGGCAGCATGGGGCGCATCCGCGAAGCACATGCCCGTGACGGCCACCGGAAGTGTAAGCAGGACAGCCAGAAGCGTACGCCGGCGGAGGATGTCGCTCTCCCTTGCGTAAATCCCGTCGAGTGCATCGGCAGAGTCATCACTGTCGACAAGCAGGTCGTAGCCCTGCGCCTGAACGGCCTGTCGGATGTCCGTCGGATGCTGCATGTCCGGATCATACGACACAGTTACCGTCGAAGCCGCAAGATTGACGGATGCTTCCGCCACGCCAGGTAAACGTCTGATGGCATTTTCTACTCTTTTTGCACACGAAGCGCAATGCATCCGGAGCACGGGAAATGTCTTTTTTATACTATTTTGCTGCATAAAAAACTTGAATTATCGAAAGCAAATGTATGAAAAAAAAACGGTTGCTTCTTTTTTTTGAGACGCTATTATTTTTTGCGCCTGTATCCTGTTTATACTGCGCACGGTGTAAAT
>JAIRLL010000060.1 GCA_031259505.1 Tannerella sp. | reverse complement strand
TTTTCCGGTACCGTTCCGAAAACCTCCGGTATCGTTACGGGATTTTCCGGTACTGTTTCGAGGATTTCCGGTACTGTTCCAGAATTTTCCGGTATCGCTCCGAAGGTTTTCGGTATTGTTCCGGAATTTTCCGGTACCGTTACGGAATTTTCCGGCGCCGTTTCAGGATTTTCCGGTACCGTTCCGGAAACTTCGAATACGGACGGCCAAAAGCAGGAACTTAATTTAAACATAACTGATATACATACATTTAATCCGAAAAGAATAATGGGAAGAGAGCTGTTTCCCCGCACAGTTGCGGGTTTTGCAGAGTACATTAAAATCGCCTACCGGAAGGTATCGGATAATTTGGATGCATACGGGATACCGCCCGCCAAACTGTCCCCGATAACTCCTCTTTACGAAGAATATGTGGCATGGGAAACGCTTGCGGCCAATCCCGATACGGCCACAAAGGGCAACCGCCGGGCACGCGACACGGCACACAAGGCGCTGGATAAGGCATGGCGGCATTTCCTGAACGAAAACATCCGCTACAACACGCAGATCAGTGTGTCCGACCTGGCGGTTTTCGGCATCAGGCCGCGCGACAGTGTGCGGGCGACGGCGCTCGTGCCCGTGGAGACGGGACTGGCGCGCGTAAAGCGCACGGGCGCATTCCAGTACGACGCCGTCGTGATAGACGAAAAGAGTATGAAGCGCAAACTTCCGCCCCACGCCAGGGGCAGCTATCTCTACCTGGCCATCTCCGAGACCGGCACGGTGCCGGAAGATATTGAAACTTACCGCAAAGTGAGTTTCTCGTCGAACACGCGCCACGAACTGCACTTCGCCCCGGTCAACTTCAACAAACAGGCCAACCTCTATGTCCGCTATTCCGACCGGAGGGGCAGGGAAGGCCCGGTCGGACCGACAGTGTCATTCATCATTTTCTGAAAATTCAAAAACAGTTTGCCATATGCTTTTTTCTATCATCACCGTCACATACAATGCCGCTAACGTACTGGAACGTACGGTTCTGAGCGTGCTGAGCCAGTCGTATCCGCATCTGGAGTACATCATTATCGATGGAAATTCGCTGGACGGGACGAAGGCCATCATCGAACGGTATGCCTCCGGCCTTTCCTGTTGGGTGAGCGAGCCGGACAGCGGGCTGTATGACGCGATGAACAGGGGACTGCAGCGGGCGACGGGCGATTACGTCTGGTTCCTGAATGCCGGAGATACACTGTCGCACAGTAATACGGTCAGCGACCTGGCAGCCATAGCCGAACGGAACGGCATGCCGGATATTCTGTACGGCGAAACAGACCTGACGGATGCGGACGGGAAAATCATCGCCGCACGCCGCCTGAAAGCGCCGGAGGCGCTGACGTGGAAAAGTTTCCGGATGGGAATGCTGGTCTGTCACCAGGCGTTTATTGCGAAGCGAAGCATCGCGCCGGCGTATGATCTGCAGTACCGTTTTTCGGCTGATTTTGACTGGTGTATCCGGTGCATGAAAGCGGCGGAAACGACTGTCAATTCCCGGCTGCGGGCGGTAAACTATTTATATGAAGGACTGACAGTAGCCAACCGAAAAGCATCTTTAAGAGAACGTCATGCCATTATGTGCAAATATTATGGTACTTTTGCGACGAATCTGCTGCACGTATGGTTTGCCGTACGCTATTACTGGGCGAAATGGACGGGAAAGATCGTGTGACCGTAAACAGATGATTCTGTATTAAAATTGAAAACTATGATACAAAACAGATTGAAAAAAAGTATTCCACATATTGTGGCAGTGTTGTTTTTTGCCGGACTGGCTGTTGCTTACTTTGCGCCGGAGTTTTTTGAAAATAAAACTTTGGCGCAGGGAGATGCGAAAAGTTTTAGCGGTATGGGAAAAGATTTGGCGGACTATCATCAACAGACAGGAGAATACGCTTTCTGGTCGAACCGGATGTTTGGCGGGATGCCGGCCAATTATACCTATTCCCCGCCGTTCGTAAACATATTCAGCCATATTGGAGGACTGACAGGATATGTCATCCAGCAGAGAAATCCAAACGTGATCTTCCTGTATCTGATCGGGTTTTACATCCTCCTGCTGTCAATGGGATGTAAACCGTGGCTGAGCGCTGCCGGCGCTGCGGCCTATACGTTTGCATCGTTCAACCTGATCAGCCTTGAAGCCGGACATATAAATAAATGCCTGGTGATGGCAACCATGGCGCCGGTTATCGGAGGAATCATTCTCTGCTATCGAAAAAAATATCTGTGGGGAATCATCGTCACGCTCATATTTACCGGATTGAACATCCTTTGGAGCCATCAGCAAATCAGTTATTACCTTCTGATAATGATATTGCTGCTGGCCGTTGTCTATCTGATTTATGCCATTAGGGAACACACGCTGAAAGATTACCTGAAATCTTCCGCAATCCTGATAGCGGTTGCAGCGCTGGCGATTGCTCCGGAGGCGGGGAAACTGATTACTACGGCCGATTACACAAAAGAAACCATGCGTGGCGGCGCCGTATTGCAGAATACGGCAGAAGGCGAAAAGGCATCGTCCGGTCTGGACATTGACTACGCCTTTCAGTGGAGCTACGGCAAGGCGGAAACGATGACCCTGCTCATTCCCAATTTCTACGGAGCAAGTTCGCACTACAATATCGGCCGGGATTCGGAGACCTACCGCGTGTTGCGTCCGACAGGTCAGGCCGACCAGTTTTGCCGGTACGCGCCGATGTACTGGGGCGACCAGCCCTTCACGGCAGGCCCCGTATATGTCGGGGCCACCATCTGTTTCCTGTTCCTGCTCGGCCTGCAGATTGTAAAAGGGCGCGAAAGATGGTGGCTGCTGGCAGCTACGGTTATCTCCATCATGCTGGCGTGGGGAAGACATTTTTCCGTGGTAAACGACTTTCTGTTCTATCACCTGCCGCTGTACAGTAAATTCCGTACGCCGTCGATGGCGCTGGCCATTGCCGAAGTGACGATGGTCACGCTGGCCATACTGGCCGTGAAGACCTTTATGGAACGGAAAGACAGAGCCGGCCTGCTGAAACCGCTGTACATCGCTGCGGGAATAACCGGCGGATTATGTCTGATATACGCACTGTTCGGAGGCGCGCTGATGAATTTCTCATCATTTGCAGACGAAAACTACAAAAACTATCCCGAACTGCTGAACGCGCTGGAAGCCGACCGCAGGCACATGCTGACGTCCGATGCATGGCGCTCGTTACTCTTTATAGCGCTGTCGGCAGGCACGTTGTGGTACTGGATCGGAAAACCGCGTCCGGCGCTGCCGGCAGCAATCCTCTGCATACTGATTCTGGCAGACTTGTGGATGGTTGACAAACGATTTATCAATTACGACAGTTTTCTTCCCAGAAAGCGGGCGAACGAAATCGTGGAAACGCCTGCCGACCGGCAAATCCTGCAGGACAAAGACCCCAGCTACCGCGTGTTGAATCTGACGCGCGACCCGTTCAACGAATCGGAAACGTCCTATTTCCACAAGTCCATCGGCGGATACAGTCCCGCCAAACTGCGCCGTTACCAGGATATTATTGACCACTACCTGGCGCGAGGCGTAAACATGAACATACTGAACATGCTGAACGGGCGCTATGTAATTGTCCCGTCGCAGGAAGGCCCCCGGGTGCAGCGCAACGGCGACGCGCTGGGCAATGCCTGGTTTGCAGACACGCTGCAGTGGGTCAACTCGCCCGACGAAGAAATCGTGGCTCTGAAGGATTTCGATCCGGCAAAGACGGCCATAATCGATACTGCATGGAAAAACAGGCTGCCCGGCTGGGAATCGTTGCAGGGCACGGACAGCACGGCCGTCATCCGGCTGGCAGACTACGCCAATCCCGGCTATCTGATCTACGAAAGCAGCAGTTCAACTCCCCGCCTGGCCGTCTTCTCCGAAGTATACTACAAGACGTGGCATGCCTATATCGACGGCGTGGAAACGCCGCCGGTGCGGGTGAACTACATCCTGCGCGGGCTGGCCGTACCGGCAGGAAATCACACAATCGAATTTAAATGCATAGACCACATGTATTACAAAGGCGCCAGGATTTCGATGATCGCATCAATCGTCGTCGGGATTGTTCTGGCCAGCCTGTTCGGCTATGCGATCTGGACGCTGTTCAGGCGAAAAGAAAAATCCGGGGCCGCGGCCGGGAAGCAAAGAGTCGCAAAAATATGAAAATAGCCGCACTGGTATCGGGAGGCGTCGACAGTTCCGTAGCCGTCCACCTGCTGAAGGAGCAGGGATATGAGCCGGTGATATTCTACATCCGCATCGGGATGGAAGAAAAGAGCGGTTATGTCGGCTGCCCGTCGGAAGAAGACCTCGAAATCACGACGCTGATTGCAAAAAAGTACGGTTGCCGCTTCGAAACCGTCTCGCTGCACGACGAATACTGGGAAAAGGTCGTCAGCTACACGATCGAATCCGTCAGGCGCGGACTGACGCCGAATCCCGACGTGATGTGCAACAGATACATCAAATTCGGCTGCTTCGAAGACCGCTGGGGAAAAGATTTTGATAAAATCGCAACGGGTCACTACGCCACAACTGCCGAAATCGGCGGACGGACATGGCTCTCGACCGCCAGAGATCCGGTGAAAGATCAGACCGACTTTTTAGGGCAAATCACCGGACTGCAAATATCGAAACTGATGTTTCCTGTCGGACACCTGATGAAAAGCGAAGTGCGGAAAATTGCCGCCATGCAAAAACTGCCGAGCGCACGGCGAAAAGACAGTCAGGGCATCTGCTTCCTCGGCAAAATCAATTACAACGATTTCATCGAGCGATATCTCGGCCGGCAGCAGGGCGAAATCGTCGAGCGGGAAACAGGCCGTACGGTCGGTACGCACAACGGTTACTGGTTTCACACCATCGGGCAGCGGAAAGGGCTGGGACTGAGTGGCGGCCCATGGTTTGTCATCGAAAAGGACATCGAGCGAAACATCATCTACGTATCCAACGGCTATGACCCTGAAACGCAGTACGGCACAACCGTCGGGATACAAGGCTTCCACTTCATCACCGAAGACCCGTGGGGCGAGTTCGACGACGCAAAGGAAATCACGTTCAAAATCCGCCATACGCCCGAGTTTACGCGCGGCGTCATCAGTCGCAGAGGCAGCCTGTATCGGATCGAAAGCGAAAAAAAGATTCAGGGAATTGCCGCAGGGCAGTTTGCCGTCGTCTACGACAGCGAAAGCCGTCTCTGCTACGGTAGCGGTATGATTGTCTGACGCGGCGTTTATTACCGTAAAAAAAATCCGGCAGCATGTAAATAAAACTTACAACTGCCGGATTTTTAATTTTCCGCGATACGGATTCCCAATTTTATTCTGCCGTGCTGTTTTCCGCTTCGGCAGCAGCAGCGGCAGCGGCTTTGGCGGCAGCTATCGAAGCCTTTTTCTGCGCCACGGCTTCCGCTTTCGCTCTATTCGCTTCCTTTTCTGCAGTCAAGCGCTCTTTTTCTGCCACTTTACGTGTTTCGCGGTCTTTGTCTTTCACCGCCTGTAAAGCGATTTTCTTGTCGGCCAGCCATGTCTGAAATTTTAATTCGGCCGCATCTTCATCAAAAGCGCCTTTTTTTACCCCTTCGAGCAGGTGCTTTTTCATGCATACGCCTTCGCCTTTGAGTATCGAACGCGCCGTATCCGTCGGCTGGGCGCCTACCTGTAACCAATACAAGGCTCTGTCGAAATTCAAATCTATTGTAGCAGGATTAGTGTTCGGATTATATGAACCTATCCTTTCAATAAACTTTCCATCCCGTGGAGCCCTGCTGTCTGCGACAACGACCTGATAATATGCATATCCCTTGCGGCCGCGTCTCTGCAATCTGATTTTTGTTGCCATTTGTTTGAATAATAATTAAGTCTTGTATTAAAAGCGGGGCAAAGATAGTAAAAAAGTTTCATGCGTGGAGTTTTTGAATGTTTTTTTTCAGGAAAACATGTTTTTTCCACAATCCGCACGGTTTGGCATCGCTCCCGATACATCAAAAAATCATAATAATGCCTTTTCCCATCGTTTTTGCATGATTAAGGCGTATATTTGTGCGCTCAAATACTACGGTTTTATGAAGAATGCAGGTTTGCTTATATGTGTTTTATTGACTGTCTTTCAAGACGGTTTGCGTGCGCAGTCGTATGACGGGATGATTCAGAAGAGTTACGAATACGTTGACAAAAACGACCTGCCTGCGGCGGAAGAATGTCTGAAAGCGGCGATGCGTCTCGAACCGGCCAATCGCTACAACTATGCGCTGCTGACGAACTTGGGTACGATACAGCGCCGCCAGGGTAAATACGACGACGCGCTTGTATCTTATTCGGCCGCGTTGAGTCAACGGGCGAACGACAAATTGATTCTCAGAAATCGCGCCGAACTGTATGCCGAAATGGGCGAAACGGAAAAGGCCATCCTCGACTACCAGATGCTGCTGTCCATCGACCCGCGCGACGAAGATGCCCTGTATCAGAGGGGACTGCTCCATCTTCGTTCGGAAAATTTCATCCTTGCCGAAGCCGATTTCGAGAAAATAGTCGAAATCAATCCGGAAACAGTGAACGGACGCCTGGGATATGCCATTCTGGAAAAGGGACGACGAAATTACAACGAGAGCGAAATAATTCTCAACTATCTTATAAATAAGCATCCGGAGTATATGCGCCTCTTTGAGGAACGCGCCGAACTTTACTATTTGACAAACAAGAACGGACGCGCACGGTCGGACCTGAACAGAGTCTTTGCCGAAACAGCCGAGCCTTCCGCCGAACTCTACATGTTGCGTGGAAGAATCAAACTCGCCCAGTACGAGAAAGAATCGGCGGCCGTCGATTTCAAAAAAGCTTTGGAACTGGGATATGACAGGACGACAGTGGAAGCGCTGTTGAAACAGACTTATTAATCAGGGGTATTGCGCCAAAACGCAAAACGCAGTGCGCATTATGCCCACGCGGCAATCATCCCGTTTTTTTACCTCGACAGAATGTATTCTGCTATCCAGTCGCCCACATCCGAGGTCGAATGTGCGGTTCCGCCGTGTGCAATGTCGCCGGTGACGACGCCTTTGTCCATTGATGCGGCAACTGCCTTGCGGACAGCGCTTCCCTCCGTCGCCAGACTGAAAGCGTATTCAAACATCAACGCAGCGGAAAGTATCGTAGCCAGCGGATTGGCAGTGTTTTTTCCGGCAGCCTGCGGGTATGAGCCGTGAATCGGTTCGAATACGGACGTATGGATGCCGATGGATGCTGACGGCAACATGCCGAGCGAACCTGTGATGACGGATGCTTCGTCGGTAAGGATGTCGCCAAACATGTTTTCCGTCACCAGCACATCGAAACTTTTCGGCCACTGAATCAGGCGCATGGCGGCATTATCCACAAACATGTATTCCGTTTCCACGCCGGGATATTCCTTTTCAATATCCTGTGCTACTTGCCGCCATAGCCGCGAAGTGGCCAGCACATTGGCCTTATCCACCACGGTCACCTTTCTGCGACGTTTCACGGCATATTCATATGCCAGACGGACGATGCGCTCAATCTCTTCGCGCGAATATACACACGTGTCGTATGCCGTTCGCCCGTCTTCACTGCGCCCCTGAGGACGTCCGAAGTATATTCCGCCCGTCAGTTCACGGATGCACATAAGGTCTACGCCGTCAATCAGTTCCGGACGAAGCGGCGACTGATGCAGCAGTGAGGGAAACGTCGTGACGGGACGGATATTGGCATACAGTCCCAACTGTTTGCGCATGGCAAGCAATCCCTGTTCGGGGCGGACTCTCGCCGACGGGTCATTGTCATACTTCAAAGCGCCGATAGCGCCGAACAGCACGGCATCACTCTGCATGCAAAGTGCGTGCGTCTCGGCGGGATACGGATCGCCTGCCGCATCGATGGCGCAGGCTCCGACCGGCGCCTCGCGGTAAACCAACTCATGACCATATTTCCTGCAAACAGCTCTGACCGCCTTCATGGCTTGCGCCACTACTTCAGGCCCGATACCGTCGCCCGGCAAAACAGCTATATTCAATTTCATATCTTATCTATTGAAATGCATATATTTAGGCTCCATAGGAACATACGAGTCATCGTCCCACAAAGCGCTTGTCAGCATCAAATCGGCGCTGTAGCGGTTACAGGCGATGGGTATATTGTGCACCCTGCACTGGCGAAGCAACATCTGGATGTCGGCCTCGTGCGGTTGCGGGTTGAGGTCGTCGATCAGGAAGATTGCCAGATTTACCTCCTTGCGTACCACCATGGCCGCAATTTCGGCGTCGCCTCCCAGCGGACCGGAGTGCATGCAGGTAATTTCGGCATGGATGCCTTTCTCACTGAAGGCGTTGGAAATCAGCCTTCCTGTTGTCCCGGTACATATCAAGTGATGATGCGATAGAAATTCTGCGTTATGGAGCGCCCACTCCACCATATCCGCCTTCCGCCTGTCGTGCGCTACAAGCGCGATTGTCAATTTTTTGTTCATGATTCTTCTTTATTTTTGTTATACACTCAATTTTCTTCTTTCAGTTTGTTTTCAATCTTGTTCAACATCTTCAGTGTCGCCTGAATGGCCGCTTCCATCTGGTCGGCATCCAGGCCGCGCGTTTTAAAATCCGTCCCTTCGTAGTTCCAACTGATAATCGTCTGTACAAAAGCGTCCGTGCGCCCACCCGGAGGAATAGAAACCGCATAGTTGGTAAGCATCGGAAACGTTCGCCCCAACGATTTGTATATCTTGTGGAGCGCGCGAACAAAGGCATCGTACTGTCCGTCGCCTGTCGCCGTTTCTTCGTATGCTTTACCGTCTATTTCAACTTTTAACGTCGCAACAGGCTTCAAACCCTGAGCCAAAGATAGCGAATAATTCAATATCCTGATCCTGCAATCCTGCGTATCGTAATGCAGCACGTCGGAAATAATATAGGGAAGGTCTTCCTGCGTGACGATTTCCTTCTTGTCGCCCAGTTCGATAACGCGCTCCGTAACTTTTCGCATGTCTTCTTCATTCAATTCTATTTCAAGCATTTCAAGATTTTTACGGATATTTGCTCTGCCGGATGTCTTGCCGAGCGCGTATTCGCGCATGCGTCCGAATCGCTCCGGTATCAGGTCGTTGCAGTACAGATTGTTTTTGCTGTCGCCGTCGGCATGTACGCCTGCACACTGCGTGAAAACGTGTTCGCCGACTATCGGGCTGTTGGGAGCAACGTGTACGCCGGAATAGGCTTCGATGGTTTTGCTGACGAGGCTTATTTTGCTTTCATTCACGGAGGTATGCATCTTCAACTGATCGTGTATAACCGCTATGACACTGCTTAGCGAGGCATTGCCTGCGCGCTCGCCCAGTCCGTTTACCGTCGCATGTATACCGCGAACACCTGCGCGGATGGCGGCAAAGACGTTCGACACTGCCAGATCGTAGTCGTTGTGTGCATGAAA
>JAIRLL010000051.1 GCA_031259505.1 Tannerella sp. | reverse complement strand
CGCAGCGACACGGAAATCCGGTCGTGCGCACATCCCGTCATGACGGAGGGTGGGAGCGGGTTCGCTGGTGACGAAAGGGTGGGAACGCCGTCGCACATCACAAAAACAGGTGGAATATTACATATCACAAAGCGCCCGGATAAATTATTTTATTTTTTTCGATAACTTTTGAGGTGCGGATTTGAGGCAATAATGAAACTTCATTGATCTTCAATTTCTCAGAATAATCCGTTACAGAGCGTATTTTTATATCTTTCGACAAACAAAAGCCGGGCTGCAGTGTTAAAAATGCGTAACGACGTTGATTTTTCTGCGAAAATATTTTTTTACTCGAAAAAGAGTTGTATTTTTGCCTCCATTATTACAAAATATCTGATACAGTCTATGAATTTTCTCTTAACAACTGGCATTGCCATAAATCCGAGTTTAAGCCTATCGAGAGACAGGTTTGGCATGATTCTTGCAGAGAGAGAGAGAGAGAGAGAGAGAGAGAGAGAGAGAGAGAGATGAGCAGGCGCAGCATATAACCTTTATACATTATTATTATGTACGCGTGTGTGTTCGCACACGCTTGGAAATTAACAAAAACAAATCATTTAAATCACATACCCCTTTCGTCGTTTTCTTAGGATTAAGCGACGGGAAAGGATTTTTTTCTTCACAAAAACATGTTCAAACAAATGTTGCCGGCGCGTATTTTCGTTGCCGGCCGAACCGCTTTATACCGTTACGGGAGGAGTATGCCCTGTGCAATCCTCCCTTCGGATGACGAAGTTTTTTTAGAAAGTAGAGTTTGGAGACCGATTAAATTCATATAAAATTGAAATTGCAATGAAAATACGTTATTATTTATTGGATAACCCGATAACGCCTGACCCGGACGACCGGAAGGCGCAGATAAGCGGTTATGAAGTAGTGACGGAAAAGGTGGATCCGCCGGTCAGCCTTCCGCTGCCGGTACGGGTCATGTGCACAGCAGGAGCAGGTCATGTGCACAGCAAGTGAACATGATGTGTAAAGGTAACTGAACACAATGTGCAGAGGCAGTCGGATATGAATAGTATGAACTTTAAAACAGTATGCCTATGGAGAAAGCAGAGAAAACAAAAGAATCAGAGCACAAGAAGGCCGAAAAATAATCGGCACCGTTTTTCGGCCGGATTAACTTTAAAAGGTACCATTTCAACAACTTAAAATTAACATAATGATAAGTAGATTAATTAATGGCATAACAAATGCCAAACTTGAAAAACAGATGAGAATCATGACACTGTTTGCCCTGTTTCTGATTGCAGGCACAGTCGTGATGAATGCACGCGGTGGCGATTCGCAGGAGACGTCCGAAGTGCAGCAGAGCGGAACGCGCATTACCGGTACGGTCGTCGACCAAAACGGAGAGCCGGTAACAGGAGCTAATATTGTAGAGAAAGACGCGAGGGCAAACGGAACGATCACCGGTGTGGACGGAAAATTCAGCCTGAACGTATCGCCGGGAGCAACGCTGGTCGTTTCCTATATCGGATATGTGACGCAGGAAGTGCCAACGGGTAACCGGTCGAGCCTAAGTATTACGCTTGTGGAAGATACGCAAGCATTGGAAGAAGTGGTGGTTGTCGGTTACGGTGTGCAGAAGAAAAGCGACGTGACAGGGGCTGTATCTCGAGTCAATTTTGAGGATAAAACCAACATGGCGAATATGGATCTCGGACAGGCTTTGTCGGGAATCGTTAGCGGCGTCAGCGTCAACCGATCGGGAAGGGCCGGCAGCGAACCTTCGATGACTATCCGTACGCAACACACGCTTTCGGCCGGTACTGCGCCCTTGATTGTGCTGGACGGAATTATCTACAATGGAAGCGTTTCGGATATCAGCGTAAACGACATCGAAACGATTGATATTTTGAAAGACGCCAGCGCAGCCGCCGTATACGGGTCGCGTTCGGCCAATGGCGTCGTGATTATTTCTACCAAAAAGGGCAGGACCGACAAGCCGCAAATATCGTTCAACATGTACTACGGCTTTCAGGAGATGAGCAATACGCCGATGAAGGTAATGAACGCCGAACAGTATGCCGTTCGCCTGGTGGATTTCAATTATCAACAACAACTTTACGAGTGGTATGCCAAGGGGCCGACAGGACCGGAGGATCAGGGTGGCAAACCGGTACGGCCGGATGTGACCGACCCGCAGGTGATCTCCGGCGTCTTGCGTTCGCAGGAAGAACGGGACTACTATCTGGCCGGTGGAGCAGGTACCGATTGGGTGGATCTTGTACAAAGAGACAATGCAGCGATCCAGAACTACAATATCAACTATTCCGGCAAATCCGACCGGCTGACCTATTTTGCATCGGTCACTTACACTGACGAACAGGGCATATTGAAAAACGACCAGTTTAAACGTTATGCCCTCCGCAGCAATGTGGAAAGCCGGGTGACTCCGTGGCTGACGACCGGCCTGAGCGCCGCCTTTACGCAACGGGACTATTCCGGCGCGGCAGCCAGTTTAGGTGCTGCCAGAAGTGCAAGCCCGCTGGTCGTTTTTGACGACAACGATCCGAAGAACTGGCCTTCGCTTCTCACCGGAGAACTGTATATGGCTCATCCGTTCAGAGGATTGAAATACACGAACGAGAGTGTGAGCAACAACACCTTTTTAGTCGGCAATGCGAAGATAGATATCCCTTTTATCCGAGGGCTATCCTACAATTTTGACTACTCCTATACGCTTATTTCCGGCAGGGAGAACAATTTTTATCCCTCTGACGTAACGGAAGGAACTGCAAATAATGGAAAAGCCGACCGGAAACCGTACCATACGGCGAACTGGATCTACAATCATCTTGTTTCCTACATAAAGGCGTTCGGCGATCACAGCGTCAATGCAACCTTCCTGTACAGCAGGGAAAAACGCAACAGCGATTCGTTCGTCTTTACTTCCGAGAATTTCGACAATCCGGAACTCGGATTCAATAACATGGGAATGGGTACGCTGTACAGTACCGGCAGCGCAGATACGTGGCAGGAAACGGCCGTTTCGTACATGGCGCGGCTGAACTATGCGTTAAAAGGCCGGTATCTGGCAACCGCTACCGTTCGCCGGGACGGTTTTTCCGTTTTCGGCCCCGATTCCAAATATGTCACACTGCCTTCCCTCTCGCTGGGATGGGTGTTGTCGGAAGAATCTTTCCTGAAGGCCTTGAACTTTCCCTATATGAAATTAAGACTCTCCTACGGACAGAACGGAAATCAGGGAGCGGGACGCTATTCAAGTTTTGCCCGCATCAGTTCCGGCAAATATATCTGGGGGTCCGACGTTTCCATCACCGCCATTACCAACGTAATGGGAAACAGCACTCTGCGATGGGAAAAGACGGCGTCGTTCAACATTGGGCTGGATTATGCCTTTCTGGACAGACGAATCTACGGTAATGTCGAACTTTATCAATCCCGGACAACGGACGTGCTTGTCCAGCGGAATGTACCGCGTTCTACCGGCTATACGAGTGTATGGACGAATCTCGGAGCCATCGACAACAAAGGAATCGAACTGGAAATCAATTCGGACAATATCCGTAACAAAGATTTCTCATGGAAAACAGGCGTTATCTTTTCGCTCTATCGCGATGAAATCACCAAACTCTATGGCGATGGACAGGATAGCGATATCGGTAATTCATGGTTTGTAGGACAGCCTATTTCTGCCATCTATGACTACAAAATGGCCGGCGGGGTATGGACGGAAGAAGACCTGTATGCCGGCCGTATCGGGCCCAACGGCACGGAACTCAAAGGTTGGTATCCGGGTCAGTACAAGTATGTGGATTTGAATGGCGACCAGGTGATTGATTCGAACAATGACCGGAATGTGATCGGCTACGGAACGCCCAATTACCGTTTCAGCATTTCCAATACACTGTCCTGCAAAAACTGGGGACTGTACGTTCTACTCAATTCGATACAGGGCGGCAACGATTACTTTATCCGAGACAATTACGGCGTGGTTAACACCATGTCGCGCGGAGATTATGTATACCGGCAGAACCAGTCTGCCGTACGTCCCTACTGGACACCGGACAACGGAGTGAACAATGCCACGGGTATTTACAATGCTCCGCCCATTTCAAGCGGCATTTACGAAAGCAGGAGTTTCGTCCGCCTTCAGGACGTTTCGCTGTCCTATAACGTAGACAGCAACCGGTTGAAAAAATGGAGCGGCATAGGCGCCCTGCAAATCTATCTGTCCGGAAGGAATCTGTATACATGGACCCAATGGTCGGGATGGGATCCCGAAACTATTTCCGTGGGCGACGACAATCCGCTGTCACGCAACTTTATTCTTGGTTTTAAATTAACTTTCTAATGATTCTAAATTTGTAGCAATATGAAAACATATCTTGGTAAATACTTTATGGTCGGATTGCTTGCCGTGTGGTTCACGTCATGCAACGACGACGCTTTTCTGGTAGAGAAACCTATGACGTTTCTCGTGCCTGAAAACACTTTTACTTCTCCAAGCGGGATCCGACAGGGGATAAGCGGCCTGCATGCCGCCGTAAGGAATGGCTGGTATTTGGGAGAGGAATTGCAGGAGCATGGGTCCATCTATAAAGGATTGGGCACCGACGTCGCTTTCTTCGGCGACAATCCCGGCGCCACCATTTTCCTGTGCAATTACGAAACATATCTGACGCCCACCACAGAAGTTGTAGAGATAAACTGGGATCGCGCCTACCAGATTATCCAGCGGGCAAATGTGCTGATACAGGCGATCGACGATGTGCCCGGAGAGCGATGGGACTCCTCCGAACAAAAGGAGGCGTACAAAGCGGAAGCCATGTTTTTCCGCGCCTGGGCCTACCGGCTGCTGACGTCTTTCTATGGCGCCTGTCCGGTAATAGATTATGTGATTTCAGAGCCTAAAACCGACTTTGAACGGGACCCCGTAGAGCAGGCCTATCTGTTGATGGAAAGTGATTTGATTTTCGGTACCGGTAACTTGCCGGACCCGGGAAAGGAAGAGGAAAAAGGCAGAATCACTAAAGGTGCGGCATGGCAACTGCTATGCGAGGTCTATCTGGCGCAGCACAGGTATCAGGATGCCGTTACGGCTGCCACCAACGTATTGACCCGGTTTAACTATCAACTGATGATCGAACGGTTCGGTTCTACGGTGGATGTTTTCGGCTCCGGCGATGTGTATCTGGATCTATTTGCATTCGGAAACCAGAACATAGCAGAAAATACCGAAGCGATCTGGGTGCTCCAGTTCGAGCCGCTGACAACGGACGGTTATGCCAATGCACGCGGAGGCAGAGCTTTTGGCCCTGCTTACTTCAGGGTAAATTTCACTCCGGACGGATTCAAAGCGATCAGGGGAGAACTCTACAACGGCACTTATACCGGTTATTCCGATACGCTGGGAAGGGGTGTGGCATGGCTGCGTCCTACCACTCACGTAACGCATGAAATATGGCACAGCGACTGGGATAACGATATCCGGAATGCGCCGCATAACATCAAGCGCGACTTCTATTATGACGCACCCGGATCGGCCTACGACAAACAGAAGATTGATTTTTCGCTGTATCCCCCGGGAACACGAAATGCGGTTATTGATACGTGCCAGTATATCTATCCGTTCTTTATGAA
>JAIRLL010000417.1 GCA_031259505.1 Tannerella sp. | reverse complement strand
TGTAAATTCGTGCAATTCGTGGACAAAGTAAATTTTGAAAATTATGGAATTATGTGAATACGAAGTTCTCTATTGATATATAAGCCATAAACGGCTATTTCTTATACCGAACTCAGGTTTTGAGGATGCCCTCAAATATAATTCCGGGTTGCTTCGTGCCTGCCGGTGACGGGATAGCGGCCTGCAATTGCGAACTGTCAGGCGCGACAATCCGGGGAAGTGCATCATCCCGGATTGCCACGTCGCTACGCTCCTGCCGGCGACATGTTTCGTTATTTGCTTAAAGTATTGTATCTTATTTATTTCGTATCCCTAAATGTCTGCAGATTCGTTCAGTTCCTGCAGATATGTTTCGATATGCCGTTTCTTTTTTTCTTCCATAATCTCGCTGACGGCAATGAGGATACCCGTTTCTTCCACGTCGCCAAATTCGTGATTGACGGCAGTCCCGAAAACGCGCATCCTGGGCGAAAGACTCATGTAGGCATTTACGAGCGGCGGGACGTTGAATCCTCGCCGGCGTACTTCCTGATTCAATACGCGGTAGTTGTCCTTGAAATGTGCGTGGCAGAAGAGGCGGCGCATTTCCTGCGGGTCTGCATTTGTGTTCAATGGGCAAATCGGCTCGACAAGTCCTTCCGGGTCGGGAAAATGTCTGTTCAGGAAATACAGAATCATGTTTCGCGCTTCGACGTTGTAGGTGTTATACATCGTCACCTTGCCGAAGAAATACTTCAGCGCAGGGTCGATCACCGTCAGCGCACCCAGTCCGTCCCACAGGTTGTCCAGAATAAAAATACTTTTGGACGAGCGGAGCGTCGCCTGATATTCTATCGAGACGAACGAGCGCCCCAGTTCGACCGTGTAGGGGAGGTATTCGCTCAGGAAACGATTCGTGAAGTTGAACAGGTGTGCCGTGGCAAGCAGCGGTTTGCCGTTCGCGTCGAAACGCACGTCCGTCCCGCAAAGGAAACGGTAGCCGCCCAGAATCTCCTCGCTGCGCGGACTCCATACGATTAGCTGGCGGTAGGAATTTTCCATCGTGTCAAATTCGTCGATGTCGGCGGACAGCCCTGTCCCGCCGCCATAATACCGGAAGGCGATTTCGCGCAGTCGCCCAATCTCCTGCATCACGTGCGGCGAGTCTTGTGCCGTCACGATAAATATTTCATTGTCGGACCTGTTCGTTTTTCGAAGTCGCTTTTCCGGCACAAGTTCGCTTTTCAGCGCATCCCGCCCAACCGGTTGGATAATTTCCTGCATAATTGTTTATTTTTCTTTTAGTGAGTATACTTTTTCCTTTACCCATTCTGCCCATTCGTCCCATTTCATTGTTTTGTCGAATGTTTGCCAGGGAATGGGTGTTCCGAAACATATCCGGAACGTTTGATTTCTGTTTCCGAACATTTCGTCCGGCAAATATAGCATTTCAATATTCATCTTAATGCAAAGACGCTTGCGAATATTCGCCAGACGGTAAAAAAAAGCGGAATTGCGCCCTTCGAAGTACACGGGGACAATATCGCGACGGTGCGCCACGGCTTTCTGCACAAACGATTTTTTCCATGCGAGATCGCAAATCCGTCCTTTTCTCTTCCGCGAGCAAAGTCCTGCCGGAAAAGTGAGTATCTGGCAGTCCGAGCGAAAGACTTCTTCGATTATCCGTGCGGCATCCCTGCCCTGTGCGCCGTGCTTGTTGACGGGGACAAAGATGGACTGCAGGTTGGGGATATGCATCAGCAGGTCGTTGACTAAATAGCGGATTTTCGAATCATAGCGTTCGCCCAGTATCGCGGCCAGACAAATGCCGTCCAGCCCGCCCAGCGGATGGTTGGATGCGAAAACAAAGCGGCCGCCGGCCGGCAGATTTTCCTCGCCGTGCAACTGCAGGGTCAGTCCGAACTCGCACACCAGCGCCTGCATGAAAGCTACGCCCTGCAAGCGCCCGTGACGTTCGAGTATCGCATTTATCTCTTCCTGATGGATGAGGCGACAAAGATATTGAATCAGAAAAGCAGGAATCTTTCGAGCCAGTCGTGGAGACTTTGTGTACAGTACCTGTCTGAGGTCTATCCGCTGCACTTCCGTCATACCGGATTTGTTCTTTGAATTTTTGAATCCATTCTTTTTATGTTAATGCCATATTCAGCACAAAGGTAACGGAAGTTTTGCAGACAGGACTGCAATCGGCAGGAAAAATCACGAAAATCCGGCCGGCAAGAAAAAAAAGGAGGACATATGCAGACCTGTTTATTCTTTTTTACTATCTTTGTTCCCGATTTCGGCAAGCGTCCCTGCGAAATCGGTCCCATAGCTCAGTTGGTTAGAGCATCTGACTCATAATCAGGGGGTCCTTGGTTCAAGCCCAAGTGGGACCACGCGCAAAGCAGGAGAGTTACAGGAAACTGTGACTCTCTTTTCAGTTTCTCTTCAATATACTGTGAACGGGGATAAACAGGTATATTCGCATATAAGGCATTCCTTCCGGAAACCCTTGATTCTTTAAATGACTGAATCTTTGAATCTTTGAACTGCAAATTCAGTTCGCAAATTTACGCCGCTCACAATATTAATGTATTGCATCTCAAAAAAAAGCCATACATTTGTTTCCGATACGGACAAGGGTTGTCCGGTCGGACAAAAAAAACTGAAGTATGGAAAAGTTGATTATTTATCAGGTCTTTCCGCGCATATTCGGTAACAGGGAAAAAACGCGGAGAAAAAACGGAAGCCTCGCCGAAAACGGTGCAGGGAAATTCTCGTCGTTCACAGCGAAGGTATTATCCGAAATAAGGAAAAACGGTTTCACGCACATCTGGTATACAGGCATCATCGAGCACGCCACGCAAACCGACTATACTGCATACGGAATAGCAAAAGACCACAATGCCGTGGTGAAAGGGAAAGCCGGCTCGCCATACGCCATCAAGGACTACTACGACGTAGACCCCGACCTTGCCGACTTCGTGCCCGAACGGATGAAGGAATTTGAAGCGCTGATACGCCGGACGCACGACGCCGGAATGAAAGTTATCATCGACTTCGTGCCCAATCACGTAGCGCGTCAGTATCGCTCGGACGCAAAGCCTGTGACCGTCCAGGATCTGGGCGAGCATGACAATGTCTTCAAAAACTTCGACCCGAACAACAACTTCTATTACCTTCCCGGTCAAACGCTCGTGCTGCATTTCGGCGCCGAGCAGGAAGACTTCGAATACAGCGAATTTCCCGCCAGGGCGACGGGCAACGACTGCTTCAGCCCTTTCCCCGGACGCGACGACTGGTACGAAACCGTCAAACTGAATTACGGCATCGACTATTTGCACGGACGGGCACGCCATTTCGACCCTATCCCCTCCACATGGCGCAAAATGCTTGATATACTGCTCTTCTGGACAAAGAAAGGCGTCGACGGTTTCCGCTGCGACATGGTGGAAATGGCGCCCGTCGAATTTTGGAACTGGGCTGTTCCGAGGGTAAAGGCGGAGCGAAACGTCTGTTTCATTGCGGAAGTCTATAACCCTGCCCTCTACAGAGAATACCTCCGTGAAGGCCGTTTCGATTACCTGTATGACAAGGTGGGTCTTTACGATACGCTGCGCGACGTGATTTGCGGCCGGAAACGGGCAGACAGTATCACGCAATGCTGGCAGGCAGTAGATGATATCCGCCCGCACATGCTCGCTTTCCTCGAAAATCATGACGAACAGCGCATCGCATCCGCCTTCTTCGCCGGATATGCGCAGGCCGGATTCCCCGGCATGATTGTTGCCGCTACACTGGGCGTCAATCCCGTAATGGTATATTTCGGGCAGGAACTGGGCGAGCCGGGAATGGATGACGAAGGATTCAGCGGATGCGACGGACGCACGACGATTTTCGACTACTGGAGCCTCGAATGTCTGCAACACCGGCTGAACGGCGAAACCTTCGACGGCAGTCGGCTTTCCGAAGAGCAAAAATCGCTCTGCCGGTCATACGCCCAACTGATGTGCATCGCAGGCAGCGAACCGGCCATCCGCCGGGGAGCGTTTTTCGACCTGATGTATGCCAACGCGCACAATCCGTTTTTCAACAGTCAGTACATTTACGCCTTCCTGCGGAAATATCGCGCCGACGTCGTGCTTGTCGTCGCAAATTTCGAACGCGCGACCGCGCAGCCCGTCCGCATACACATCCCGCCCGAAGCATTTGCCGTACTCAATTTCACGGACAACCGCGCAGCCGTACTGACCGACCTGCTGACGGGCAAACAAACTGTCGGCACACTCACTGCTGCCTGTCCGTTCGAGGTCTCTGTCCCGGCGCATTCGGGCAAACTGCTCCGTTTCAAATACGGCGATATCGAATCTGACTGCCCCGAACCGGAAGTCATCGACAGCGCATGGCATGACGAACGGTCTTATCTGTCGAGCAATTTCATGTAGCGTAGCGTCTCCCGTCCGGATTCAGTCCCGTCCGAGCGGGACGCTCTCTCTCTCTTGTGTTTCCTTTGCTTCGCTTCGTTCGCGAAGCATTGTGTGCATCCTCCCCCTGTCCTCCTTTTTCAGGAGAATCACCGCCCGTCAAAAAAAAAAGATTTAGCCAGAAAATCACGATTCCGGCAATCCGAAAAATCCGGTTCGGACACCCTTCAAAACCACAGTCCTGTAAATATCCCATAAAAATGGTATTGTGGAGCGGGAAAAACGCCCGTACTTTTGCTGTCGAAAAAAGAACAGTAACAATTATGACACTTAGTACATACATATATTATATATCGTCCGCGACGCATCTGCCGGAGGCGGGACGGATTCGTTGTATGCAGGCGGTCTCTTTCCGAATGTGCTCTCGCAGCACAACATGTTAAAAAAATACTCCATCATTTCATCGTATGGCTGTCCCGAAGGCGAACGGCCGTATTTTTCGAATCGAAGAAACAAACTTTTTCGCAAATCATTTAAATATAAATTATATAGACAAACAAACAGAAATAAAAAAAATTACGCATATGAAAACAGTAAAATTATTTTTAACACTGGCTCTCGCTGCAGGCGCAGCGACAGTCATTCCTGCAAAAGCCGATGGCGGCGATGAAAATCGCCAGGTGATATATATCGAAAGTGCAAAGTATACTTTGCCGCTGGTCGAAAAATGGATAAGCGAATACAACAGGACGAACCCCGGCGTACAGGTCAGACATGCCGGAAAGGACGTCGGGCGCGTCGACCTGCGTATTGTCGCCAACGCGGAAGCCAACTCTCCCGGCGAAGACGGTAAAGCCGTCACCTACGTCGGGCGCGCCGCCCTGCTGCCCGTAACGGCAAAGGACAATCCGCTGCATGAGCAGATCAGCAGGCGGAAATTCGGGAAAAAGGAATTGAAAAAACTCTTTTTCGCCGAAGACCCGTTCGAAGAGGAAGATACAAAAAAGGACCCCCTGCAGGCACAGTTGACCGTCTATTCGGGCAACAGCGCCGCGTCAGGCGCTCCCTTTTTCGCCTCGCATTTCGGCCTGACGGTTGCCGGATTCAGAGGCAAAAAAATCCTGGGCGACGACATCTACCTCCTTCAGGCCATCGGCAAAGACCCGACGGGAGTCACGTTTAACAATCTGGGGTATATCTACGACCTCAAGGACAGGCAACTGAAGGACAATATTGCGCTGCTCCCGCTCAACGTCAGGAAAGAACAGCAGGAAATAATCAGATCGGGAAATCTCGACGAGACGCTCTCGCTGCTCGAAAACGAAAAGGTTGAACTTGTCCCCATCCATCACATCGGATTTGCCTGCGACGGGCAGTCCGGCGCGAAGGATTTCCTGAAATGGATTCTTGTCGAAGGGCAAAAATTCAATCACGAATTTGGATTTCTTCAACTGGACGAAAAAACATTGTCGTATCAGAAAAAAACATTTTGAAGACAATCTTCTGACAAACAAAAGGATTTAATTATTCATTCAAAACAAAATTCATTTACATATGAAAAAGTATATCTTGCTATTATTCATACTGTCGATATCTTTCCCGCTGTTTGCACAGCAAAAAATCAGCGGCACGGTACTCGAAGCGAGCACAAACGAACCTGTCCCCGGCGCAAGCGTGTACGTCAAATCGAGCACGGAAGGAACGGTAAGCGACGACGACGGACGTTTTTCGTTCGCGACAGGCAGACCGCTCCCG
>JAIRLL010000415.1 GCA_031259505.1 Tannerella sp. | reverse complement strand
CTTCGCGTATCAACTGTTCGGCATAGTCGGCATACCGTTCGTATACGACAATATCCTTTGCGCCGGGCAGCCAGTTGAGGAATACGGGAAAGTCGTTTGGCACAATCAGACTGGCTCTGTTGCCCTGATTCGTCAGGTAATGATAGAGCGCCAGCGACGAGCCCAGGGCGTCGCCGTCGGGCGACATATGCGTAACAATCACAAATCGCTCTCCCTTTTCCACATACGACTGGAAACGCTGCACTTCTTTTTCACTGAATATTTTGGTAAGCATAATAAACAACTGAATGACTGAATAACTGAATAATTGACGGTGCAAAGATACGTTTTTTTTGCGGAAAAGACGTTTTCTCTGCACAGTATGCAACCACCCGGCGGACGTTGTGTGCGCCCGTATGAACCGGTCGCTAAAGAGTGAAATTGAAAGGAGTCCGCCGCGAGTGCGCCGTAAAACAGACAGTCCCTGCTGCACGGGTATGCGGCCGGGACTGTACGGTTTATTTTTTCGGCGTCGGTCAGTATCCGAAAATATCTTCCTGCCGGAGGATGGTTATTTTGCCGATTTTATTCAGCGCATTCATGTCGAGGTCTTTCGTATCGCCGAGGATGCAGTACGTGTAAGGTTTGTCCTTGACGTATTTCTGCTGGAAGGCTTTTACGCTTTCGAGCGTGAAGGCCGGAATTTTTTCGAACAGTTCTTTGTTTTTATCGGTATCGTAGCCAAATTCTTTGGCGTTAAGATAATGCCAGAGTATGTCGTCGCGCAGTACGCGTTGCGTGCGGATGTTGGTCAGGATGGCTTCTTTGGCGATGTCGAATGCGTTTTCCGATTCGGGCATGTCGTTCAGGATGTCATTGAAAGCGTCGATGGCGTCGATCATCTTGTCGTTCTGCGTAGCGATAAAGGTCTGCATGTAGTACGAGCGGTCGGGCTTGGCGGGCGACTGATAGCTTGCGTTGGCGGAATATGCCAGTCCGCGGGCTTCGCGCATTTCCTGAAATACGATGCTGTTCATGCTGCCGCTGAAGTATTCGTTATACATTGCGCGGTCGGCTTCTATCGTGCGGTCGAATTTTCCGCTCTTGTGGAACATGGACATGTAAATCTGTTTGGCGTCGTAGTGTGCTAGCAGCACCTTGTTTTCGTTCGTTTCCTGTTCGGTGAACGGCGTCGTCTGCGGCACGGACTGCAGCGTTTCGCCCACGGCATGATTCCGGTCGAGGGCGTCCGTAATCTGTTTTTCCGTCAGCGGGCCGTAATACAGGATGGTATGCTCGAAGTTTTTGAGATTTTTGGTACGGTTCACCAGTTCTTCGGGGTTCAGCGCCTTCAGTTCGGCTTCGGCGAGGATATTGGTTTGCGGCGATTGCGGTCCCCAGAGGGCGTATTGCCGCAGGGCGCTGAAGTTGTCGCTCTGGCTTGCCTTGGCGTCGGCGCGGCGTTTGAGCACGTCTGCCACAAGATTGCTGTAAATCTCGCTGTCGGGTTTGGCATCCGCAAGTTTTTCTTCGAGGATGGCCAGCGCCCTGTCGAAGTTGTCGCTCAATCCGCTGATATACACGTATACCCGTTCGCTGGTGGCCTGCACGCCGAACGAACATGCCATCTGATAGAGTTCGCTCTTGATTTCTTCGGCCGTTCGGGTCGATGTGCCCAGGTAGTTCAGGTAGTTGAACGCCGTGCCGAGCGCCTTGTCGTGGTTGTTGCCCATTTCGAAGACGTAGTAGAGCCAGAATATCGGGTTCATCGTGTTTTGCTTGTAGAGCAGCGGGACTTTATCCTTCACCGTCAGTTTCGACAGGTCTTTGTCGTAGTCGACGAAGACGGGTTCGATGGGTTCGACCTTGCGTGCCTTGATGGAGGCGAGGAATGTGCTTTCGTTGTCGCGGTTAGTCGAGATGGGCGTGATGGACGGTTTGTCGATTTTCCTGTCGCCGGGCGTTCCCTGACGTTTGTAGACTATGGCGTAATTGTCGTTAAGATATTTGTTTGCGAAGTCAACCACATCCTCTTTGGTGAGTTTCGACTGGAAATCAATGCGTCCGACGGCGTCTTTCCACTCAACTCCGTTTACAAACGAAAAGAGCAGCAACCGGGCGGCATAGCGATATTCTTCCTGCTGGTAGTAGCGATTGAGTTTGTAGTTGTTGATGACGGCTTCGAGCAGTTTCTCATCGAATTCGCCTTTTTTCAGCAGGTCGATTTGTCCAAGCAGCAGGTCTTTCACTTCGTCGAGCGTCTGTCCTTCCTTCGGAGTGCCGTACAGGCAAAACATCGAGTAGTCGGCCAGGACGTCGGTACCGCTTCCTCCGCTCAGCAGTTTTTGCTTCTGCACCAGGTTGAGGTCTATCAGTCCGGCTTTGCCGTTAGTCAGGAGGTAGTCGACGAATTCCATTACGGCCGCTTCTTTGGTGTTGGCTGCAGGCAGGCGGTAGCCAATCATGACGTTTTCGGCTTCAAGCCCGACGACTTCCCTGACGACAGGCTCTGCGATGGGCTGTTCGGGCGAGGTCTTGAGTTCGGGCAGTTCCCCGGGCGTCAGTTCGCCGAAATATTTGTCGATGACGGCAATGACCTCGTCCGGATTCAGGTCGCCTACCATGCAGACGGCCATGTTGTTTGGCACGTAGTAAGTGTCAAAATACTTTTTGATGTTGATGATGGACGGATTCTTGAGATGCTCCTGCGAGCCGAGAATCGTTTGCGTGCCGTAGGGATGATGCGGGAAGAGGGCGCTCATCAGGGTGTCGGACATGCGCCAGCTGTCGCGCGTCAGGCTCATGTTGTATTCTTCGTAGACGGTTTCCAGTTCGGTGTGAAACAGGCGGATGACGGGATTGGTGAAGCGGTCGGACTGTATAGCAGCCCAGTTTTCAATTTCGTTCGAGGGAATGTCTTCCATATAGGCCGTCACATCGTATGACGTGAAGGCGTTTGTCCCCTGCGATCCGATGGCCGACATCAGTTTGTCGTATTCGTTGGGGATGGCGATTTTGGAGGCTTCCTGTGCCACGCTGTCTATTTCGGCGTATATCGCCCTGCGCGCCGCCTCGTCGGCCGTTTGGCGGTATGTTTCGAAGAGCGCTTCGATACGGTCGAGCAGCGGTTTTTCGGCTTCATAGTCGGACGTGCCGAAATTTTTTGTGCCCTTGAACATCAGGTGTTCGAAATAGTGCGCCAGTCCGGTCGTTTCCGCAGGATCGTTTTTACCGCCTACGCGCACGCCGATAAAGGTTTGGATGCGCGGTTTGTCCCTGTTGACCGAAAGAAATACTTTCAGTCCGTTGTCGAGAGTGTAGATTCGCGTTTTCAGCGGATCGCCGGCGACGCTTTCATATGCATACTTCGATGTGTCGCGACAGGCAACGGCCAGAAGTATGACTGCAAATACCATAAAGAGAATTTTTTTTTTCATAACCCGTAAAATTTTAAATATAATATAAATAGCTAATTTTAAATACGTAAACAGCCTTCAGGTTTCAGTTGCCGTTTCCTGATTCCGCCGCTTTTTTGAAAACGGCTTCCATTTCTTCGAACGTGGCAGCGCCTTCGTGCACCTTTATCCCGTCCACATAGCATGTCGGGACGTAGAAGTAGTCGTAGCGGTCGGCGACGTCCGGGTGTTCCGATTCTTCGATCATTTCAATTTCCAGATTTTTGTATGCGTCCTGTTTTTTCAGTTCGTCGATGTAAGACAGCGCCTTTTGGCAGTAGGGACACGATTTGAGGTAAAATAGCGTGACTGGTTTCATAGTTCCCGTATGTCTGGTTTCTGTTTGAATCATACTGTTTTTTTTTATATTCCACAAATGTATGCATTTCTTTTAACCGGACGGCATGTACAGTAAAATTTAACAGTAATGTTCGTTTCCGTTTCCCCTATTTGCTTTTGACAGTGGAGATTCCTGCAAGCCGGTCGAAGCGGGCGCCCATTGGGCGGTAGTATACGGCGATTGTATATTCGTTTTCCGTCTGGAAATAGCTTCCTTCGGCAGGCCGCACCGTACCTTTCGTTTCGCCGTCGGGCACAAAGACATACTGATAGTCATAGTATCCCTGCTTCAGGAGCAGCGCCTTTTCGTATTGCTGCGTCTGTGGATTGTATTCCATCAGGCTGTTTGCATCGAAACGGTTCTGCACGAAGTCGCCGAGCAGATACAGTTTCCCGTCCGGTATCCGTTCGGATTCGTACGTGAAATGAACGATGTAATAATCCGCTTCCGTGTCGGGCGCGTCGCACCGGCTGCAGTTGATGAAGAAACGCCCGTTCAGATCTTCTTCGTACAGGTACGTCCTGTTATTGCGGCTCCCGTCGGTCATCACGTCGGCATGATAGTAGGGATTGAAATAGCGGATTTGCCCGATGCCCGTCCCGTTGTAGCGGTGCGTGAGAAATTCGATACGCCGGTATTCGTTTCCCCCTTCAAAAATCATGGCGGGAATATGGTCGTAGGTCAGTTGACGGTCTGTCACAAGCGACGGCTGGAGGCCTGTCACCGTATTGTCTGTCCGGTTATTCTGGTAGACGCTGATCTTCAGATCGGTCTGGGGATATGCGACTGACATGTTCCGGCAGTCTATCTGAAAGCCGAGCTGCTGATAGGCAGTGTTGAACGATATGTCCGTGTTGCTGCGGACGGAAGACCGGATGCCCGCCAGCGTCTCGTATACGAAGAAACGCAGCGTGAGAACCGCCCTCTCCGGCGCATCTTCGTGGCAGACCTGCAGGACGTAGTTTCCCGACACCTTGAATCTCACGTTCTCATTGGGTAGACACAGGCGGAAGTTGGCGTAGTGCGTGGTGGTGGTCATCGCCTGGGCGAAGTCGTCGATCGGCATCCCCTGAAACCCGTCCATGTATTCGAATGGCACGAGTATGGATTTCGTCCAGTTTTCGTTGCAGTGGATGATGGAATACACGTAGCGTCCCTGACTGTGATTCAGGACGTCGAAGCTGACTTCGAGCGCCCGGTCGCCCCCAAGTTCGATAAAGGGCGAAGAAACCGGTTCGCCGGCCACCCTCGCCCGGAGACTTTTCACCAGGCCAGACATTACCTCCGTGCGGTATACCTCCTGCGCAGGAAGCGACATTCCCGCGCCGGACAGCCACAATACGGCATAAGCAATTAATTTTCTCATATTATATTAATGTATAGTGAATCCTTAAACTTATTCAAAGATACGGTTTTTATGTGGAATCCCGGAAATAAAAAATGATGGAAAAATTTGCACTGCAGACAAAAAAACACCATATTTGCATCATGACCGAATATTTCTCATGACAAAAGAAGAAAAGATACAGTACTGGACGGACTTGTCCGACCGTGATTTGCAGGTAGCCGACATACTTGTGAACGGCGGGCAATATTTGTGGGCGGGATTTATGTGCCATCAGGTCATTGAAAAAATTTTCAAGGGATATTATATGGCTTTATTAGATGACATTCCACCGTATATGCACGATTTGCGGCTATTGGCTGTCAAGGCAGATTTCTGGACAGGCCTGTCTGAAGAGCAGCAGATGCAAGTCATTGAAATCATGCCGCTTCAAATAGAAGCGCGGTATCCCGAATACAGAAGCCGTATCGACGCATCGCTTACAAAAGAAAAGTGCAGACAGATTGTTGAAAACACAAGAAAATTACAGCAATGGACGAAAGACAGGATATTATCGGTAAAGTAAGGGAATATTCCATTCTGGTCAAAAACAGCAGATTCCCGATGAAGATAGAGCAGGTATACCTTTTCGGTTCCTACGCCGCAGGCAATCCGGATGCCGGCAGTGATATAGATGTTGCTCTGGTTGTCAGAGACTGGCAGGGAGACTATTTCGATGTGATTCCCCTAATATGGCGGTTAACGGAAAAAGTGGATATGCGAATAGAGCCTCACGTGATCGTTCCGCAGGAAGATTACGCCGGCTTTCTCGACGAAATACGGAGAACGGGAATATTAATCAGATAATGCAAAAACCGGAAATAAAAAATGAACCACAAAGACACAAAGGACACAAAGAAAAAAAACTTTGTGCCTTTGCGGTAAAAAAAAGACGAAAAAATTTGCACTGCAAACAAAAAAAACAGTATCTTTGCCAGTGTAAAGAAATGTTCATTGAAATCCTGACATCCCGCATTTTTCCCGCCAGAACATATATGAAATCGCCGGAACATATAAGATCTGGCCAGAACATATAAGATCTGGCCGAAACATATATTAAATGGCCGGAACATATATGAAATGATCCGAAACATATATGAAATCGCCAAAACATATAAGATATGGCCGGAACATATATGAAATCACCGGAACATATATGAAATCGCCGGAACATATATGAATTGGCCGGAACATATATGAAATCGCCGGAAAAAGTGTCTTTTCGACGTATCCGGTAAAACATTACGGTTGATATGCAGATAATTACAAAAACGGGATGAACGGATGGCAGCAGAGACGGATACATGCGGACTTTATTTAAAAAAACATATTTGAAAACTTATTTTAACTTGATTGAATTATGGGCACAAACAAAACATGGTTTCCAGGCTCCCGCGTGGAGAAACACGCGATGATTGTAAAAACGACGATCTTTATGGACGTTCCCACGAACCGCGCCGTCATCGGATTCGACTCCGAAACCCCTCTGGGGAAATGGTATGACTCGGAGTATACTCCGAAACTGACTATCTACACCCACAACTACGATCTGTGGGACAATCCCGAAACGAGCACCATCATGGCGCTCAAAAATCTCAAGGATTCGGAAAAGGTATTTT
>JAIRLL010000414.1 GCA_031259505.1 Tannerella sp. | reverse complement strand
TCAAGGGCTATGCGTTTCAGATAGAAATGAAATTCACGGCCAGCAAGTGCGGATTCAGGATTGTGGAAGTGCCGATAGTCTTTGTAAACCGTGTGCTCGGCACTTCGAAAATGAACACTTCCATTTTCGGCGAAGCCCTTTTCGGCGTCTTGAAACTGAAATGGTGGAGTTTCTTCCACAAATATCCGAAGCGAGCGGGCGCCGGATGAAGACGCTGATAAAAAACGCGCTGATTGTCAATGAGGGGCGTTCGTTCACGGGAGCAGTGCTGATAGATGCGCCCTTTATCAGCCGGGTGTATGAAGGCGAGGCTCCGCCGGGCGACGCGCCGGGCGCCGAAGTGATCGACGCCGAAGGGAAATGGCTGATGCCGGGCGTCATTGATGATCAGGTGCATTTTCGCGAGCCGGGGCTGACGTACAAGGGATGCATTGCGAGCGAAAGCCGTGCGGCGGCGGCTGGCGGCGTGACGTCGTTTCTGGACATGCCGAACACGAAACCGCAAACTGTGACCCTCGCCGAACTGGAATGGAAATTCCGGCGCGCAGCAGAGACTTCGGTGACAAACTATTCTTTTTTCTTTGGCGGAACGAACGACAACTTTGCCGAAACAGACAAACTCGACCGCCGGCGCATACCCGGATTGAAACTGTTTCTGGGTTCATCGACCGGCAATATGCTTGTAGACAATAAAGATACACTACGCCGCTTTTTCAGCGAGACAGATTTGCTGATTGCCATCCATGCGGAAAAGGAAGACGTGATACGGCGAAACAGGGCGTTTTACGTCGAACGATACGGCGAAGACGCGCTGGATGCCTCGTTTCATCCCAGGATTCGCGATGCGGAGGCGTGTTATGCCTCATCGTCCGAAGCGGTGGAACTGGCCGCGGCTTTGGGTACGCGCCTGCATCTGCTGCATGTCTCGACGGCAAGGGAACTGGGTTTGCTGGACAACAGGAAGCCTCTGTCCGCCAAAAAAATTACGGCCGAGACGTGCGTGCATTACCTTTGGTTTTCGGACGAAGACTATCACCGGTGCGGAAACCTGATAAAATGGAATCCGGCCATCAAAACGGCGTCCGACCGCGCCGCTCTGCGCAAGGCCGTTTGCGACAATACGATAGACATCGTTGCGACCGACCATGCGCCGCATTTGCTGTCGGAAAAGGAAGGCGGTTGCCTGCGTGCCGCTTCGGGCGGTCCGATGGTGCAGCATGCCCTGCCGCTCATGCTCGAACTGTCCCGGCAGGGCGTCTTCACGAAAGAAAAGGTGGTGGAAAAGATGGCGCACCATCCAGCCGAACTGTTTCGTATCGACCGTCGCGGATACGTCCGTCCGGGATATTATGCCGATCTGACGCTGGTCGATCCGCATCGAAAATGGCGCGTTGCCAAAGAAAATATACGCTACAAATGCAGCTGGTCGCCTCTTGAAGGGCAGCTTTTTCATCATTACGTTTATATAACCTTCGTTAATGGTCGTTTAGTTTTCAGGGGTGGTGAAATACACGATAATGTTCACGGAATGGCACTTACATTTTGTTAAAAAAGTATCTTATAACGAATAATTTGACTGTAAAGCCGAAAGAAAATCAATGTTTTTTGCGAATGATGTTGTATAACATATTTTTTATAGTAAAATAAATTAACATTGCACTATCTTTGCATCGATAACCTAAACAATCTTTTTGCCTTAAAGGCTAATACCTATTAAAACCTGATAAGAACAGCCTTTGCGAAAAGGCTGTTTTCTTTTGGGTACACGTGTATTTGTCATTTCTTTTTAAACCCTCCAAACCGTTTCTCTACTGTTTTATCAATCTGCGGAACTCGCCCGGCGTGCTACCTGTTTTTTTCTTGAAGAAAGTCGAGAACTGTCCCGCATTTTCGAAATGCAGCGCATACGCCACTTCGGAAATATTCAGCGAAGTATCAGTCAGCAATTCCCTGGCGCGAAGTATTTTATATTGCAGCCGATACTGTGCGGGCGACACGCCGGTATATTCCTTGAACATACGCCGAAACCACGAATAGCCCAGCCCCAGTTCGGCCGCGACGTCTTCCGGCGAAAGCACGCCTTCGAGATCGTCCTTGATCAGCTTTTTCGCTTCGAATATCTTGCCTTCGAGATACGATGACTGGAAAAGGCTGTTTTTCTTCTTATAATAAACCGCGCCCATGATGTGCAGGACGATGCTCGAAATCATCTGCTGGTATCCCGTCTTCTCCTGTTTTGCAAGTTCCAGAATATCTTCGTACAGCCCGACAATGGTCGCGCTGTGCCCGATATGAAACAGCGGCTCTTCACGTGTGAAAAACTGCCTTTCCACCCGCCGGTCGATATGCAGTCCGCGAAATCCGACCCAGTATTCATTCCAGCCCGTAGCCGAATCGGGACAGTAGCTGTGCCATTCGCCGGGAAAGAGCAGTATCACCGTGCCCTCGCCGATTTTTTGTCGCTTCACGGACTGCGAAGCAAAAAAACCGTTTCCTTTCGTGATATATATCAACTGATATTCATTCAATGTGCGCGGGCTGGGCGGCGAAAAATCGTACTGTCCGGGATGTCGCGAAAGCGGATAGTGGCTTTGAGGCTGAATAAACTGGTATCCAACGGTTGTGACAACAATGCCCCATTCCTCGTCCATCGCATTGATAGTCAGATAGCGGAGTTGTTCATTGCTCATCATGTCTGTGTCAATTGTAAAACATATATTATCATTTTCGTAAACAAAGATAGAAATAAAAGAAATATCTTTGCTGCCGGCAAATAAAATAATGCCTGATAACATGAAGAAATATTATTTTTTAGCATTTGATTTGGGCGCTACAAGCGGACGTTCCGTTTTGGGCGCTTTCGACGGTGTCAATTTTGAAATGCGCGAGCTGACACGCTTCCCGAACTCCCTTGTGGAACTGCACGGCAAGTTTTACTGGAACGTATTCGGGTTGTACGAATCCCTGAAAAACGGATTAAGCGCCTGCGCAGCGCAAGGTATCGAATTGATTTCTATCGGAATAGACACATGGGGTGTGGATTTTGGATACATTGCCGCAGACGGCACGATACTGGGTATGCCCCGCGCATACCGCGACCCCTATACGGACGGCGCACCGGAAGAGTTTTTCAGGGATGTCGTGCCCCGCGAAGAAGTTTATCGTTTGACAGGCTGTCAGATAATGAACTTCAACAGCCTGTATCAGCTCTTTCGAGCCAGGAAGCAGGATTTTGCCCCGCTGAAGGCAGCCGACAAGATACTGTTCATGCCCGATTTGCTCTCGTACATGCTGACAGGAAAACAGGTGTGCGAATATACGGAAGCCTCGACCTCGCAGATCCTCAACCCCGCAACACGCCAGTTCGAGACCTCGCTGCTGGAGGCGGCCGGCCTGCCCGCGACGCTGCTGCATCCGCTCACAGATCCGGGCGTCGTCGTCGGGACGCTGACCGATGCGCTGGCCGAAGAAACCGGCATCGGGAAAGTGCCCGTGGTGACGGTCGCAGGGCATGACACGGCCTCGGCCGTGCTCGCCGTCCCCGCAACCAGTCCCCGTTTCGCCTATTTGAGCAGCGGCACGTGGAGCCTGATGGGCGTGGAGACCGGGACGCCCGTCCTGACGCAGGATTCGTTTGAGAAAAATTTCACGAACGAAGGCGGCGTCGAAGGCACGACCCGTTTTCTGAAAAATATCACGGGCATGTGGCTGCTCGAACAGTGCCGCAAGGAATGGACGAAGGCAGGAAGAGACTATTCATATCCCGACATTGTAAAAATGGCTGAACAGGCGGGCAAAAGCCGTTCGACGGTGAATCCCGACGACCCGCGCCTGGCCAATCCGCCGAGCATGACGAACGCAATTGCCGCGATTTGCACGGAAAGCGGCCAGGCAGTCCCGCAATCGGACGCCGAATACGTGCGCTGCATTTTCGAAAGCCTGGCCAATCGCTACCGTGACGTGCTGGAGCAACTGTCGGGCATGATTTCATTCCCGATCGAGAAACTGCACGTGATTGGCGGCGGATCGCAGAATGCGCTGCTGAATCAGTTCACGGCCAATGCCATCGGACTGCCCGTGGTGGCCGGACCGTCGGAAGCGACGGCCATAGGCAACTGCCTGATGCAGGCGAAAGCCGCCGGCCTGGTGAAAGACCGCTGGGAGATTCGCCGTATCGTAGCCGAATCGTTCCCGATGCAGACGTTTGAGCCGGAAGGTAAATAATGGAAATTATCAAAACATTTAATTATAAATAATGGATTTATCATGAAAGAAAGTACAGTTGAAAAAGCGTATGAAGTAGCAGTAGAACGTTATGCTGCACTCGGAGTAGACGCCGACAGGGCGTTAGGAAAATTAGGTAAAATCTCGCTGTCGCTGCATTGCTGGCAGGCCGACGACGTGAGCGGATTCGAGAATCAGGGCGGCGATCTGAGCGGAGGCATTCAGGTGACGGGCAATTATCCCGGCAAAGCCCGCAATATCGACGAGTTGCGAGGTGATATCCTGAAAGCCACGTCGCTGATAGCAGGCCGCCACCGGTTGAACCTGCACGAAATTTACGGCGATTTTCAGGGGAAAGTCGTAGATCGCGACGAAGTGGAACCGCAGCATTTCCGGAGTTGGATGGAGTGGGGGAGAGCGAACGGCATGAAGCTGGATTTCAATTCCACCTCGTTCTCGCATCCGAAAAGCGGAAACCTGACGCTGGCCAATCCCGACAAGGGGATTCGCGATTTCTGGATCGAACACACGAAGCGCTGCCGCAAAATCAGCGAAGAAATGGGCAAGTATCAGGACGATCCGTGCATCATGAACCTCTGGGTACACGACGGCAGCAAGGAAGTGCCCGCCAACAGGCTGAAATATCGCCGGATACTCGAACAGTCGCTGGACGAGATTTTTGCCGTCGAATACAGTCACATGAAAGACTGCATCGAAGCGAAACTGTTCGGCATCGGCATGGAGAGCTATACGGTCGGTTCGTATGACTTTTATCTCGGATACGGCGCGAAAAAAGGCAAAATCGTCACGCTGGACACAGGCCATTTCCACCTGACGGAAAGCGTCGCCGACAAGCTGTCGTCTCTGCTGCTGTTCACGCCCGAAATCATGCTGCACGTGAGCCGTCCGATACGTTGGGACAGCGATCATGTAGTCATTCTGAACGACGACCTGCAGGACCTTGCGCGCGAAATTGTCCGCTGCGACCAGCCGGATCGTATCCATATCGGGCTGGACTATTTCGACGGCACGATCAATCGCATCGGCGCATACGTCATCGGTTCGCGTGCGACGCAAAAGGCGCTTCTGATGGCGCTTCTCGAACCGTCGGCCACGCTGCAGGAATACGAGGCAAATGAACAGTTGTTCGAACGCCTCGCTCTGCAGGAAGAATTGAAATCGCTGCCGTGGAATGCCGTGTGGGACATGTTCTGCCTGAAAAACAGCGTGCCGGCAGGCGAAGACTATATCGCCGACATACTGGCTTACGAGAAGGAAGTGACGTCGAAACGGATTTAAACGCTATTTATGAATACACTCATTGGATTACTCATCATAGCGGCTGGGAGTTTCGGACAGTCCAGTTCGTACGTCCCCATCAACAGGGTGAAGGACTGGTCATGGGAAAGTTTCTGGCTGACGCAGGGGATTTTTGCCTGGCTGATTTTCCCCCTGCTGGGGGCGTTGCTGGCGATCCCCGCAAACAGTTCGCTACTCGGAATTATTACGTTCTCGGGCAGCGAGGCGGTTTTAAAAACCATCGGGTATGGCATGCTCTGGGGCATCGGCGGATTGACATTCGGATTAAGCATGCGCTATCTTGGCGTGGCGAGATCGGACGAGCGTCGT
>JAIRLL010000412.1 GCA_031259505.1 Tannerella sp. | reverse complement strand
CTATTGCAACGGGTATCATGTTGGGAAACAATAAAAAGAACGTAGCAAAATTCTCGTTTCTGATGGTGATTGTGCCTGTTCTGGGAGAGGCGACACTCGACTTGCTGAAAGGTGATTTCTCGGCCGAAGCATCGGGAATCCCATCGCTTGTGCTGATAACCGGTTTTTTGTCGGCATTCATTTCGGGCGCGCTTGCATGCCGCTGGATGATACGGCTTGTGAGCCGCGGCAAATTGATTTATTTTGCATACTACTGTATTGCGGCCGGCCTGTTTGCCATCATATACAGTTTATGAATAAAGGGCGTTGTGATGATGGATTTTATTGGTGGAGAGATACTTTACTTTAACAAACCGATAAACTGGACTTCGTTCGACCTCGTGAACGCCTTCAGATATAAACTTTCGCGAAAGCTTAAAGTCAAGAAAATAAAAGTCGGTCATGCCGGGACGTTGGATCCCAGGGCGACAGGCGTGATGATTGTCTGCACGGGCAGGGCAACGAAGCGGATGGAAGAGTTTCAGCATCAGACGAAAGAATATGTTGCGACGCTGAAACTGGGCGAAACGACACCCTCATTCGATTTGGAGAAGGAAGTCGACCGCACTTATCCGACCGCCCATATCACGTGCGACAAAGTGAGAGAAACGCTGGCTTCGTTCGTCGGTGAAATCCGCCAGGTGCCGCCCGTCTATTCCGCCTGCAAAATCGACGGAAAGCGCGCTTATGAACTGGCGAGAAAAGGCGAGGACGCGCCATTGAAGGCGAAAATGCTGGTGATCGACGAAATGGAACTGCTGACATGCGACTTGCCCGTGATAAAAATCAGGGTAGTATGCAGCAAAGGGACGTATATCCGCGCCCTGGCGCGCGACATCGGTTTTGCCCTTTCGTCGGGGGCGCACCTGACTGCTCTGGAACGTACGCGCATTGGCGACGTGACGATAGATATGTGCATGTCGCCAGACCGGATTGACGATTTTTTGGAACGAATAACAATAAAAAATGATATGAGATGAAGTTATCTAAATTTAAATTCAATTTGCCGCCGGAACTGATTGCCACACATCCGGCGCCTCATCGCGACGAATCGCGCCTGATGGTCATTCACCGTAAAACGGGTTTGATAGAACACCGCATTTTCAAGGATTTAATCAAATATTTCGGGAGAGGCGACGTGTTCGTGATGAACAACACGAAGGTTTTTCCCGCACGGCTGTACGGAAACAAGGAAAAGACGGGCGCCAAAATCGAAGTATTCCTGCTTCGTGAACTGAATTCGAACCTGCGTCTGTGGGATGTACTGGTCGACCCCGCGCGTAAAATCCGCATCGGCAACAAACTCTATTTCGGCGAAGACGAGTCGATGGTGGCCGAAGTGATAGACAACACAACTTCGCGCGGACGCACTTTGCGCTTCCTCTACGACGGGACACACGCCGAATTTAAAAAGGATTTGTATGCGCTGGGCGAAACACCGCTGCCCAAATACATCGACCGGAAAGTCGAACCGGAAGACGCCGAACGCTACCAGACCATCTACGCCACCGAAGAGGGCGCCGTGGTTGTTCCTGCCGCAGGACTGCATTTCAGTCGCGAACTGATGCGACGAATGGAAATCAGGGACAGTAAATTCGTTTTCCTGACCGTACATTCGGGACTGGGAAACTACAGGGAAATCGATGTGGAAGACCTGTCGAAGCACAAGATCGATTCCGAGCAGATTATCATCAACTCCGACGTGGCGGCCGCCGTCAATGAAGCCATAGACAACGGACACAGAATCTGCGCCGTAGGGACGTCCGTCATGCGGGCTATCGAAACGGCGGTAAGCACTGATAAACACCTGAAGGAATACGACGGCTGGACAAACAAATTCATCTTCCTGCCATACGAATTCAGCGTGGCAAATGCAATGATAACCAACTTCCACATGCCGCTCTCGACGCTGCTGATGATGGCGGCTTCATTCGGCGGATACGAATTGATCATGCAAGCGTATCAAACGGCCATCAAAGAGAAATACAGATTCTGTGCGTATGGCGATGCCATGCTGATTTTGTAGGGAGATGGCTACCGCATATCTCGGTCTTGGCTCCAACTTGGGAAACAAACGCGGATACCTGATTACGGCGATGTCGCTGCTTGCCGAAAGAGCGGGCGACATCCCGGTCGTTTCAGGTTTCCACGAAACCGTACCGTGGGGTTTCACGTCGCCGAATACGTTTCTGAATGTAGCTGTCCGGCTGAATACGGCGTTAAGCCCCACGGATTTGCTGGCGGTCATGCAACAAATCGAGCGCGAACTCGGACGGACGCACAAAACGGACGGCGCGACCTGGCAGGACCGTACCATCGACATCGACATATTGATGTATGACAACATGCTGATGGATACAAAGGAGTTGACGCTGCCGCATCCTTTCATGCACCGTCGCCTGTTTGTGATGCAGCCTTTGGTCGAAATCGCTCCCCGGCTTTGTCATCCGGTATTGAAGTGCAGCATGACGGAATTGCTCGGCATACTGATAAGTCGTAAGTCATAAGTCATAAGTGGTATCAACTTTCGACTTTCTCAATCATTCAGTCATTTCGAATACGCCTGTTTATGCCGCGCACAGCATAACTCAAACTGCCACCTCGCCTCTGATATGCGGATGCGGGTCGTAGTTAACAAGCTCGAAGTCTTCGTATCGGAAATCGAAAATACACTTTACGGCCGGATTGACATGCATTTGCGGGAGGGGTCGCGGTGTCCGTGTCAGTTGCAGGCGGACTTGTTCCAGATGGTTGCTGTAGATATGTGCATCACCCAGGGTATGCACAAAGTCGCCCGCTTTCAGTCCGGTGACCTGCGCCATCATCTGCAGCAGCAGAGCGTAAGAGGCAATGTTGAACGGCACGCCGAGAAACACATCCGCGCTTCGCTGATAGAGTTGCAGGCTCAGACGTCCGTCGGCCACATAAAATTGAAAAAAAGCATGACAGGGCGGCAGGTTCATCCGCCTGAGGTCACCTACATTCCACGCGCTGACGATGATACGGCGCGAGTCGGGGTTGTGGCGTATGGCGTCGACCGCCTCGCTTATCTGGTCGATAAACCCTCCCTCGCCGTCCGGCCACGACCGCCACTGATAGCCGTAGATATGCCCCAGATTGCCGTCGGCGTCGGCCCATTCGTTCCATATCCGTACGCCGTGTTCCTGCAGGTAACGGACATTGGTGTCGCCTTTCAGAAACCATAACAGCTCATGAATGATTGACTTGAGATGCAGTTTTTTCGTCGTAAGCAATGGAAAGCCTTCCTGCATGTCGAACCGCATCTGATAGCCGAACACGCTCCGCGTACCCGTGCCGGTACGGTCTTCCTTCTCGACGCCCCGGTCGAGCACGTGACTGAGTAAATCCAAATACTGTTTCATAACATCTGCAAAAATACACAATAATACTGTTTCTTTACCGTCCGACGGAAATTTTGATTATTTTTGCAGCTACAATATATAATAATTAATGTACAATGAAAAAAGTTTGGATAGTTGGAATTTTGGCGGCAGCCTGTTTGTTGCCGTCATGTGGAGAAAAGAATGAGACGCTCTCAGGGCTGAACAAAAGCGATTTCGTATCGGAAATAGCAGGCAAGCCGACTGCGTTGTATGTCCTCGAGAATGCGAAGGGCATGGAAGTATGTATTACGAACTACGGCGGGAGGATTGTATCCATCCTCGTGCCGGACCGAAACGGCAAGCCGACCGACGTGGCGCTGGGGTATGGCAGTATCAGGGACTACGTAAATTCGGACGGGAACTTCGGAGCGCTGATAGGTCGCTACGGCAACCGCATCGCGCAGGGGAAATTTACGCTGAACGGGACGGAATATCAACTGCCCCGGAACAATAACGGCCACTGCCTGCACGGCGGACCGCAAGGCTTTCATACCAAAGTATGGGATGCGGTGCAGCCCGACGGCCGAACGCTGACGCTGAAATACCTCTCGCCGGACGGCGACGCAGGTTTCCCCGGCAATCTGGACGTGACGGTCACTTATTCGCTGACGGACGACAATGCGCTGAGTATCCTCTACGAAGCGACAACCGACAGGGAGACCGTCGTCAACCTGACCAATCACAGCTACTTCAATCTCTCCGGCAACCTCGGCTCGCAGATTTTCGACCATTCGGTCATGATCAATGCCGACCACTACACGCCGGTAGACAGTTTGCTGATTCCCACCTCCGAAATCGCGCCGGTAGAAGGCACGCCGCTTGACCTGCGCCGGCCGCTGCCGGTCGGACAGAGGATTGACGAGCCTTTCGACCAACTGCTGAAGGGACGCGGGTATGACCACAACTGGGTGTTGAATACGAATGGCGACACCGGACAGCTTGCCGCAAAAGTCGTCAGCCCCGAGAGCGGCATCGCACTGGAAGTATATACCAGCGAACCGGGCATACAGTTCTATACCGGCAACTTCATGAACGGCACGGAGGTTGGCAAGTCCAACTATATCTATCCGTTCAGGGGAGCGCTGTGTCTCGAAACGCAGCACTATCCCGACAGTCCGAATCAGCCCGCATTCCCGAGTACGACGCTGCGTCCGGGCGAGAAATACGTCAGCAAGTGTATTTACCGGTTTACAGTGGAAACCAGATAGCGGCCTGCCATGAAAAAGACATGCATCATTTGCGCCGTTCTTTCGGCCGTCGCACTGCCGGCCGGCGCGCAGACGGTCGTAAAACTGTGGGAAGACACCCCGCCGACGAGCAACGAAATCACGGTAGCGGAAAGCATCGACCGGAACTTCTGGATTACGAACGTATCGTCGCCCGAACTGACTGTCTGTCTGCCCGAAAAAGGCAAAGGCAACGGCCAGGCCGTCGTCATCTGTCCCGGCGGAGGATATGCGGGACTGGCCTCGCACCACGAAGGGACGCTTTTTGCCCGGTGGCTCAATACGCAGGGCATCGCAGGAATCATCCTGAAATATCGCATGCCGAACGGACACAGGGAAGTGCCGCTGGACGACGCGCAGCAGGCCATACGCTACGTCCGCTGTCATGCCGACGAGTGGGACATCAACCCCGACAGGATCGGTATCGCAGGCTTCTCTGCCGGCGGACATCTGGCCTCTACGGCGTCGACCCGTTTCACGACGACGTCCGGCATCAGTTCGCGTCCCGATTTCTCCATCCTGTTTTATCCCGTCATCACGATGGACCTCTCCACACATGGCGGCTCGCGAAGCAACCTGCTGGGCGACAATCCTTCGCTTTCGGACATACACGTCTTCTCGAACGAAAGGCAAGTCAACGCCAGTACGCCGCCCGCAATTCTCCTCCTCAGTGACGACGACAGGGTCGTATTGCCCGAAAACAGTATCCGATACTACAGGGCGCTGAAAGATAACGGCGTGAAAGCCTCAATGTATATCTTCCCCACCGGGGGACACGGGTGGGGCTTGCGCGACGACTTTGCCTTTCATCGACAGGCGCTGGAACTGCTGGCTGCATGGTTGAGAGATATTTAAGGCTGTTGATATAGTATACCGGCTGCAACCCGAACGACAGACAAAAAACGACGTGCTTTTCACCCGGGGGGCTGTCTCAAAAAAGGCGATTTTATACTCCGCGCGGTGTAATTTTGTGATATTATTCTACCGGATTGCTTCACCTTTCGGGTTCTCAATGACGCGGCGCGCGGCGCGTCACGGCGGGAAGCGGGTTTTCAAACGATTTTATACTTCTGTGCATCCACAGA
>JAIRLL010000401.1 GCA_031259505.1 Tannerella sp. | reverse complement strand
GTTAGACAAATGGCTGCCGATAGCCACTTCTTATGATAATGCCGGTAATGCCGCACCCATAAAGATTCACGCCGACATAAACATGTATGCCACTTCTGGCCTGTTCGCTTTTTTTTCGTTGTCGTACACCCACATGGGAAGATTTTTATTTTATATGTAACATATTGTTAGCCGTTTCGTAATTTGCGCGTTCTATCTTTGCGGCAAATTAATAATTAAAATTATATTAAAATGAAAAGAATGAAAATTGTATTTTTTCATTTACTCTTATGCCTTGCAATGATGAGCGCCGGAGCGCAGAATGAGGGGAAAAGTACGCTGAAAGGGTTTGTAACGGATGAGTTGGGTGCAATGCCGGGAGTTTCCTTACATATAAAAGGTACGAATACGGGCAGTGTTTCCGCCGGCGACGGTTCCTTTATAGTGTCCAATGTTTCCGCAGGGAAAGCTACGCTGATAGTCCGTTTTATAGGTTACGAAACACAGGAAATAGAGCTCGGCCTGCAACCTGGCTTGAATGTACTGGAAGAGATCCGCATGTCATCTTCCGACTGGGCGCTGCAGGAAGTCATCATTTCGGGCGAAATAGCTCCCTCTCAGATGAAAGCGTATAATATGAAAAAACTCTCGCCAGGGATAGTTGACCTTATTGCTTCAGACGCCATCGGCAAATTGCCCGACCGGAATGCGGCGGAAGCCGTACAACGTATTTCGAGCGTTGCCGTATCGCGTTATCATGGCGAAGCCGACCGCGCTACGGTACGCGGCACACCGTTTACGTGGACTTCAACCCTGATGAACGGTACCCGTTTGCCGAGTTCCGACGTAGGCGCCGGACGCGCTACGGTATTAGATGTTGTCCCATCAGAGTTGATCGAATATTGCGAAGTGTCAAAAGCCCTTACGCCAGATAAGGAAGCCGACGCCATCGGCGGTTCCATCAACTTCATCACGCGAACAACGCCAGTCAGGCGCACGCTGGCCATTACCGGCGCAGGCGGTTTCAATAACTTGGCGCAAAAGGAAATTTATAACTTTTCGGCGGTTTACGGAGATAAGTTTTTTAATGATAAACTGGGAGTCGTACTTGCCGCTTCCACTTGGAAACGTAACTGGGGAACGGACGAATATACGGTCGATTTCAATACCGACAACGCCGACCCGCTGCTGTGCTCCTCGGTCAAAAGCGTCATGCTGAAACGATATATGGGTTCGCGTACCACCAACGGGCTGAACATCGGTCTGGAATACAATTTCAACCCGCTGAACAAAATATACGTCCGTGGGCTGCTCGACAACTTTGTAGACGACCGCCCTGTATATGAATCCTACTTTATGTACAATGCCGATCAATACCAGTACAATTACCGCGAATCGAAATATAACACCTGGCTTTACGGTGGCGAACTGGGCGGCAGGCATCAGTTGAGCAACCGCACGAAACTGGACTGGACGCTGGCCGACTATTACGGTTCGTATAAGATTAATTCGCTGCCTTCCAATCTTGACGCCACTTACCGTGGATTGCCGATACTCACCTTTACGCAAAGCAATGTCGGCTTTGGCGGTTTGTACACGCACACCGACGGCAAACAGTATAAGTTCAGTTCCCTGGATATGCCCGGAGGAGGAGGCGACTCGCCCGACCTCCTGATGCCGCACTCGCCGACCGGTATAGACGACTCGCGCCTGATGCTTTCGCGGCTGGTAATGATACGTATCATTAATATTGAAGAAGACCGCACGGTGCAAGCCAACCTTTCGTTCGACGTTGATGACCGCCTGATATTGAAAGCAGGCGGAAAATTCCGTAACAAACAGAAAGATTACCGGATGCTTAACCGGATTTATATGCCGAATGCAGCTCTGGGAATCCCGGACGCCCCGGCCCTTCCGGCGCTTTCGGATTTACCTCGCGGGACGTTTCCCAACCGCGATAATTTTTTCAACGCTATCGGGGCGGATTATAAACCGTATATCATCGACCCGGTTTCGTCGGAAACCATGCAAAGCATCGCCGCCGACGCCGTCAGTCGAAATAACTGGTATGACGCTTCGCAAATGTCCGATTCCACCAATATGTACGACGGATACGAAAATGCCATTGCCGGCTACCTCATGGCGGAATGGGACGTGACGCCCAAACTGAAACTCTACGGCGGAGTTCGCAACGAATACACCGAAGCAGTACTGAACGGAAACAAATACGACAAAGCATCCAACCGCTTGTCGGGATCAACTGTCCGGAACGTTTACAATTCACTCTTGCCGATGCTGCTTGCCAAATATGCGGTCAATGACTTTACGAACGTCCGTGCAGCTTATACGAGAACCTTCATCCGTCCGGTGTTCAACGATTTTACACCTGGGCAAAGTGTAGATGTTACCGGAGCAGTCAAGACGATTACTCGCGGTAACCCGGACATCCAACCTGCATACGCCCATAACTTCGACCTGACTGCCGAACATTTCTTCGGAAACATTGGGGTCGTTTCGGCCGGACTGTTTTATAAAGATTTGGATAACCTGATATTCAGCAGCCGTAATAATGAAATAATTGACGGTGAAAGTTATTATGTCATTCAGTCACGTAATATATCCAAAGCCTCCCTGTTTGGTTTGGAAGTAGCGGCCAATCGCCGTTTTGATATGCTGCCCGGCTTTCTCAAAGGATTCGGTTTGGAAGCCAATTACACCTTTATACGCTCGGATGCCGAAGTTCCGGTTTACATCAACGGGCAAACGCGAACCGTGAAAAGCTCTTTGCCAAACCAGTCCGAACATTTGTTCAATGCCATTCTCTATTATGAAGCAAATGGTCTGACCGTAAAACTCGCCGGAAACTACCGTGGAGCATCGCTCGAGACGATCAGTTCCAACCTGCCGGCCGACTTCTGGGTGTGGACAGACAAAAACTTTACGGTTGATTTGGCTGCCTCGTATGCCTTCAACAAACAAGTTCGTATCTTTGCCGAAGTGCAGAATCTTACCAACGAGCCGGTGCGCATGTATCTAGGCGACCGCTCACGCACGAAAGACCTCGAATGGTCGGCAGTACGCGGGCAAATCGGCCTGCGCTGGAGTATTTTCTGAACATACGATTCGTTAATCCATAAATAGTTACAAAGATGTATTTAAAAGTTATATTCATTCTTATGACATTGATCGCCCTGTTCGCTTCGTGTGGCGACAAAACAACCCTGCCTCAACGAGCCGGTATAAT
>JAIRLL010000376.1 GCA_031259505.1 Tannerella sp. | reverse complement strand
GAGAATACATCCTGTATGCATTAGTCAAAGTGACTGGTTTTCAGGCCGTAATCAACGGCGCTCCGGGTGCGGCAGGGCCAGTGCTGAATCATTACAGCCAGACGGCTGTCGAAAAATTCCTGAACAACATGTCCGACCACCTTTTCCCCGCACTGACCGGCCTGAAAGGCTTTCGCGCCATGTTTTGCGACAGCATGGAACTGGAAGGCGCCAACTGGTGTCATGACCTCCCGGATGAATTCAAGCGCAGGCGGGGATACGATATCGTACCGTATCTGCCGTTCATTCTGTACAAAATAGGACACATGGGACGCCCTGTCGAGGGGACGGAAATCACGGAAGTGTCCGGCGCGGCAAAAGAAGAAATCGAACGGGCGCGCCACGATTTCTTCATAACATGCATGGAAGTCATAGCCGACCGCTTTCTCACCCCCTTTACACGGTGGTGCAACAGACACGGATTCAAATCCAGAGTGCAAGCCTACGGACGCGAGTTTCATCCGCTCGAAGCTTCATTCAGAGTGGACATTCCCGAATGTGAAACGTGGTTGTGGCACGGCGAAAGCGATCGGGAACACGACTTCGCAAGAAACCCGGCCTATACCAATGTAAACAAGTTTGTGGCATCCGCCGTGCACCTGTCGGGGAAAAAAGAAGTGAGTTGCGAAGAAATCACCAACACGTCCGTCGTTTTCAATGCCACGCTGGAACAAATCAAAGTCACAGGCGACCAGAGCAACCTTTCGGGCGTGACCCATTCCATTCTGCACGGGTTCAACTACAGTCCGCCGGAAACGCCCTTCCCCGGATGGGTGCGTTACGGCACATACTTCAACGAACGCAACACGTGGTGGCCTTTCTTCAAACTCTGGGCAGCCTATAAAGCGCGCATCTCCACAATACTCCGGGAAACGGAAGCATTCGCCGACATCGCCGTGATGCATCCGCTGGCCGACATGTGGACGAAATTCGGCCCCGTGCGCGATCCTTTCCCGGAACGGCACTACCCGGAATATCAGTACAGAGTGTGGGAAGCCATCCATCAAAACGGCAACAGTTGCGACTATACCAGCGAAAACATCATACAGCAAAGCATTGCCGAGAATGGATTCCTGAAATACAACAGCCGGAAATATCACACGCTGATACTCCTCGAAGTCGAAACCGTCCGTCCGGCCACAGCAGAAGCGCTGATGCGGTTCGTAAAAAGCGGAGGCAGGATTGTCTTCACGGGAAAAGAACCCGGTAAATCGCCGGGGCTGGAAAATCACCGGGAGAACGATGAAAAGGTAAAACAAACGATCGCCGCCATAAAGCGCGAATATCCATCGCAGGTGTTCACGGTCGAGCCGCCCGGTGAGCCGCTGTCGTGGTTTAAAAACATACAGCAGCAATGCGGCATCAAACCGTACATGGAAATCGACCGGCCAAGCCCGTTCATCAGCCAGATTCGCCACCGTACCGAGTCAAAAGACATTTATTTCGTCGTCAACTACAGTATCGACGAACGAATCGTCATCCGCGCGCATTTTCCGGATTCGCACGGCACGGCATGGATATGGGATGCGGAAACGGGCAACCGCTCCGTCTGTCCGACTGAGCAGGGAAACACGCTGACCGTCGACCTGCCTCCTGCTACATCGCGCCTTATCGTGTTTGACAGGCATGACCGTGACGTGGCGCCGTCTTCCGCACCGGAAGAAAAACAGGGCTTTGAACTGACTGGCTGGAATATGCGCATGCAGCATATCAACGGAAATGTGGAAAGCAGGGACTGCCTTACGCTGTTTGACCTTTCGGAGAACGAATCGACACGCGCCTTTGCAGGATACCTGATATACGAAAAACAGTTTGAAACCGAACCGGGATATAACTGGCTGGATTTGGGAAAGGTGCACGGCGTATCGGAAGTGACGCTGAACGGAGAGGCGCTGGGCTGTAAATGGTATGGACGGCATTTGTACCGTATCCCCGAACATCTGGTAGCAGCGCGAAGTAAAACACTTCAAATCAGAATAACCACCACCGTGGGGAACTATCTGAAATCGTCGCCCGACAACGAAACAGGCCAACGGTGGACCCGGCACCAGCAATGGCAGCCGACCGGAATGCTGGGGCCGGTCAGGCTGATGTAGTTTCATGCAAAAAAACGCATGTTATGTTCCTGAAATGTGATAACAGTCACATTTCAGGGACTCCCGCGAACATTCCGCCATAATAAACCTGAAATCCGAAAGGATTTTCACAATTCTGTGGTTTTCTGTGTTTTCTCCGTGTAACTCTGTGTTGGAAATTACACAGAGAGTCTCAGAGAAGACACAGAGATATAATTTTGAGTGCAAAGGCTTTGATTTTGAACGGCGAAGTGTGGACTATGGCAAAAAAATATGGTGGTGATATAAAAAGTATGCTGTTATAAGGATTTGGCAATGAGAAAATATCTGAAAATTCTGTCATTCTGTTATTATGTATTTCCTGAGGAGAATTAATTCGTTGATTTTTATCCGGAAATCATTTTTCTTATATCGAACTCAGATTAATAGCAAACGCAAATTTTCAGCCCAAAAAAAAGGCGCTCACATTTTGTAAGTGCCTGATTTATAAATAGTGGGCGTTGACGGATTCGAACCGCCGACCCTCTGCTTGTAAGGCAGATGCTCTGAACCAGCTGAGCTAAACGCCCTTTTTGACAGGGACTGCCTGTCTCTTTTCAAAAGACGGTGCAAAGGTATACCTTTTTTTGTTATCACCAAAATTATTTCAGAAAAAAAATATCACCTGAGAAAAAATGCAGTCTTTTTGTCGCAAACCTGTTTTTATCTTGCCATTCTCCTGCCAGGGAGATTTTCCGGAAATAAACCGGACAACCCCTAAACGAATTGCTTTCTTCTCCGGCTGCATGCAAATCGAAATATTTCACGTACATTTGCATCATTAAACTTGTATGATATGATAAAATATTTTTTCCTGTTATGTTTGCTTCCTATTGCTATGACGGGGCAAGATGCTGTATTCGAGCATGATTACGACGCCATGGAATGTACTACCGTTACGGTCGGGAAAAAAGCGTCTGCCGACGGTTCCGTAATGACTTCGCATACCGACGACAGTCACCGTACGCGCACCGACATATCGGTCGTCCCGGCCAAAGACCATCCCGAGGGAACGATGAAAACGCTCTACCGCAGGCGCGTTGCCACCAGTCAGCCTGGCAGAATGCCGAAGTACGAATATGTCGAAACGGGGCAAATCCCGGAAGTCGCCCATACGTTCCAGTATTTCAATTCTGCCTATCCATGCATGAACGAGAAGCAACTGGCTATCGGCGAATCCACTTTCGGCGGAAGAGCCGAATGTCATGCAGATACAGGCCTGATTGATTGCTCCTGCCTGTGCATGTTGCTGCTGGAACGTTGCTCCACTGCGCGACAGGCTATCTGCACCGCCGGCGAACTGCTGGAAAAATACGGATGGAACGATGGCGGCGAATGTCTGACCATTGCCGACAGGACAGAAGTATGGCATCTGGAAATCGTCGGTCCCGGAAAAGGAAAAACAGGCGCCGTATGGGTTGCCCGGCGCGTCCCCGACGACCATGTTTCCGTTAATGCCAATGCTGCCAGAATAGAAGAGATTGACCTGAAAAACAAGGACTTCTTTATGGCCTCATCCAACATTTTCTCCGTAGCCGAAGCCAACGGATGGTATGACGCTAAAAAAGAGACGTTTCGTTTTGCCTATGCCTATGCGCCTTCCTCGCGTACATCTGTTGCATGTCGCCGGCGCGAATGGCGGGTTTTCGACCTGCTGGCTCCTTCGCTGAAACTGAATGCCGACAGCGAGCATTATCCCTTTTCCGTAAAGCCCGATTCGGCGGTTAAAAAAGAAGACATGGTGCGAGTATTCAAGGACTACTACGAAGGAACGGATTTCGACATACGCAAGACGTTGACCGTGGCTGGCAATGATGGGAAAACGGTCATTTCGCCGATAGCCAGTCCGTTCATGAAGATCGACGAATTGAAACTGTTCAGAGTCAACGGCGGATGGAGCTGGCGCGGTGAACGTACGATTGCCGTGCATTTTACGATATACGCCACCATCCTGCAGTGTCGCGACTGGATGCCGGACGAAGTGGGCGGACTGTGCTGGTATGCACTCGACAACGTGGCGTCGTCCGTGTACGTTCCTTTCTACGGAAGCGTAAAAGACCTGCCGCAAACATACAAAACCTGCGGACGCGAAACCGGTTTCAGTAAAGAATCGGCATGGTGGGCATTCAATCGTCTGGGAACGCTTGCAGCAAAGCGCTGGGGCGAAATGCACCTTGTCGTAGACAGCGTATGGAATCCCATGCAGGCCGGTTTTTTTGAAGAACAGGACCGGATAGAAGCCGAAGCGCTCGCGCTGCTGAAACAGAATAAAAGAGCCGAAGCGATTGACTTACTGACCGAATACAGCAGCGAATGTGGAAATGCAGCCGTAGAAACGGCGTGGAAAACGGGCGATTATATATGGACGATGTTCGACGGGCTATGGTAGTATCCCTCATTGTAGCTGTGGACGAACGGTATGCCATCGGCAAAAGGCAGCAGTTGTTGTGTCATCTGCCGAATGACATGAAGCATTTCAAGGAAATCACGACGGGGCATACGGTGATTATGGGACGGAAAACGTTCGAGTCCCTGCCCGGAGGCGCATTGCCCAACCGTCGAAACATCGTCGTCAGCGCCGGCGCCGGTGCGCGCTTCGAAAATGCCGTGCAATACGGCAGTCTGCAGGATGCGCTGAAAGCCTGTGAAGACGAAGAAGAAGTGTTCATCATCGGTGGCGGAAGCGTCTACCGCCAGGCAATGCCGCTTGCCGATAAGATCTATTTAACTTTAATCAGGCATGCATTTGAAGGCGCCGACACATTTTTTCCGCCTGTAGATACTGCAAAATGGGTCGAAACAACACGTCGAGACTTCGAAAAAGACGAAAAACATCTCTATTCATACAGTTTTTTTACTTATTTGCGAAAAAAATAAACGCTTCCGGATACAAACTTGAAGAATATGCACTAACTTTGCTGCGTCACTAACTTTAATTATTTTTGAAATGAAACGTATTTTATCAGTTTTAACAGTTATCCTGTTTACAGCAGGAATAGTTTGCGCGCAGCAGAAAGAAGCTGCCATCACGGTAGTCGACAGTGCATCGTACGATTTCGGCATCATCAACGAAGAGGACGGGCCGGCATCCTGCACTTTCACCGTAATGAATAGCGGAGAATTGCCGCTGGTTATTTCGCGCGTAGTGCCTTCTTGTGGCTGTACGACGCCCGACTGGACCAAAGAACCTATCGCCCCCGGCAAGACAGGAGACATCAAAGTTACCTTCAATCCGCAGGGACGGCCGGGTAAATTCGTGAAAACCATTAATGTATACAGTAATGGCAAGGCTAACGGCAGTTACCTGCTCACGATTCGCGGAAATGTAGTATCTGCCGGTCAGGCCGAAAAATGACGAAGAAGGTGAAGACTGTCCATGGCTTTACTGTTTTTCTCCTGAATTGCTTCCTGTTATCGGGATTTCAGGGATGGTCGCAAAATAAACCGGTTATCACCGTAGACCAGCCTGTTCACGATTTCGGATCCATTCAGGAGAAAGACGGGGAAGCGGCGCATACTTTTGTCGTCAAAAATACGGGAAATGCACCATTGACAATCAGTCAGATAGTGGCTTCCCGGGATTGCACTGCACCTCAGTGGCCGGAAAAACCCATCGAAGCCGGCCAGACGGGCAACATTCGGGTTTTGTTCAACCCGGCAGGACAATCGGGCGCTTTTGAAAAAACAATTCACATATACAGTGATGCTTTACCTGAGCCTTACATGCTGACAGTCAAAGGAAATGTCAGCTCCAAGCCTGAAGGCGAACCCGTATTTACCATCGATGACCCGGTTTTCGATTTCGGATTTATCAATGAAGAAGATATTGACGCCATACACGTGTTTCGCGTCAAAAATACGGGCACGGCTCCGCTCGTCATCTCGCATGTACAGTCATCGTGCGGCTGTATGGAACCCGAATGGACGAAAGACCCGATTGCGCCAGGCAAAATGGGCGACGTGGTCATCACCTATGTGGCTAAAAACAGACCTGGTCCTTTTGCAAAAAACATAACGGTTTATACCAACGAGAAAAAATTCAGACAGAGGCTCACCATTAAAGGCGATGTCATACCGGTAGAACGTAATTTGACGAAGGCGCTCAGCGATACGATCGGTATCATTCAAATCGAATACAAATCATTTACATTTACTCTGCACAACGGTCAGGAACAGACACAAAGTGTGTGGATAAAAAATTTTTCCGGTGAAGATGCGACACTTTCTCTATCGAACATCCCGCCCTTTCTCGCCGCCGAAGCCCCCGGACAACTGAAAAGCGGGGCTGTCGAAAGATTTAAGATTACAGCCAGCGGGAACGGCGTCGATGTGAAGGGCAGAGTATTGCACCTTCTTGAATGGAAAATGGTAACCGCTTCGGGAAAAACGCGGATTGAAACCATTCCTGTGGCGATTAATTTTGTTGACGATTTCTCGAAAATGACGGCAGCCGAAAAACAGAGCGGGGCTGAAATGCAACTTTCCGAAGAAAAGATTGATTTTGGCATACTGAAAGCAAGCCGCGGATTCCTTGGGCTGGGAAGCAATAAAAAAGCGTCTCGTCAAATCACTGTTACGAATACGGGGCAATCGCCTCTTGCGCTTCACAGCGCCACATGCGACGACCCGAAGTTGCTGATTGATATTGACAAAAAAACGCTGCAACCGACCGAGTCGGCTACACTGACCGTGTCGTTGAAGCCTGCCGATGTCCGCCAGTCTTTCGCAAAAGACATTATCATTATATGCAATGACCACCGGGGACCTGTCCGCAATATAGGCATTTATGCCGAAAGAGGCAAATAAAACAATATGGAACATCCTGAAAACGACGAACAGTACAAGGGATTGAAAGTGAACAGAGGGGTGACGGACGTGCCGACCGTCAACCCCTATTTCAAAAAAATACCTCGCCATCGCTCTTATTCCGTATCCGACTTTGTGGAAGGTATCCTGCATGGAGACATTGCCATTCTCAGTCAGGCTGTTACGCTGGTCGAAAGCGCTCGCGAAGATCATCAGGTGCAGGCTCAGAAAATCATCGAAAAATGTCTTCCACATACGGGACGGTCTGTTCGCATCGGGATAACGGGTGTTCCGGGAGCAGGTAAAAGCACTTCAATAGATGCCTTTGGCATGCACATGCTTAAGAAAGGACATAAACTTGCCGTGCTCGCCATTGATCCTAGCAGCGAACGTTCGAAAGGAAGTATTCTTGGAGACAAAACGCGAATGGAAACTCTTTCGCGCGAGAAAAACGCTTTCATCCGCCCCTCGCCGACAGCCGGCTCACTGGGTGGCGTGGCGCGCAAAACACGCGAAACCATTGTCTTGTGCGAAGCTGCCGGTTTCGACACCGTATTTGTTGAGACCGTTGGGGTAGGGCAGAGTGAAACGGCCGTTCATTCGATGGTCGACTTCTTCCTGCTGATTCAGCTTGCCGGCACGGGCGACGAACTGCAGGGCATCAAACGGGGAATCATGGAAATGGCTGATGGCATTGTGATTAACAAAGCGGACGGCGACAACGTCGACCGTGCAAATCTTGCAGCCAGCCACTTCCGCAACGCTCTCCATCTGTTTCCTCCTGCAGACTCGGGATGGACACCGAAAGTGATGACCTATTCCGGATATTACAATCTTGGTATCGGGGAGATATGGGACATGATTGATGAATATGTAGCATTTACGAAAGCAAACAGATATTTCGAACATAAACGCAACGAACAGTCACGCTACTGGATGTACGAAAGTATTCACCATATGCTGCAAAATGCCTTCTACCATCATCCGGATATGGAACGCCTGCTTCCCGTCATGGAACAAAAAGTCCTGCACAACGAAATCAGTTCGTTTGTAGCTGCCAAACAGCTGATAGACAGATTTCTCTCTTAAACTGAAATCATCCGCAACATGTTCAGCAAATCCCTGTTGACGGGCTTTTCGTTTTTAATTGCCTTGGCAAAGGGCACATGTACGATGTAGTCGTTCTGAATACCAATCATCACATTCCGCTGATCGTCCAGCAGCGCATCAATGGCTGCCGCTCCCATGCGGGTAGCGAGGATGCGGTCTTGCGCCGACGGCGAGCCGCCCCGCTGAAGGTGTCCCAAAATAGAAACGCGCACATCAAACTGGGGATATTCCGTTTTAACCCGTTCAGCCACGCCCATGGCGCCGCCTGTCACTTCGCTCTCGGCAACCAGTACAATACTGCTGTTCTTGGACTTGCGAAAACCGGTTTCTATCATCTCGGCCAACTGGTCTTTTTCAAGCGAAATTTCCGGAATAATCGCGGCTTCGGCGCCGGCGGCAATCGCTCCGTTCAGCGCAAGGAAGCCGGCGTCGCGCCCCATCACCTCGATAAAAAACAGCCGCTCGTGCGACG
>JAIRLL010000370.1 GCA_031259505.1 Tannerella sp. | reverse complement strand
AATACTGAAAAATCTCGTTCAGCCCCGCCTCGCTTATGGAGCTCGAGAAACTTCCGTAATACATGTATCCGATCCGGTTGCCGGCAAGCCGCTGATATTCGACGCCTCCGGTGATACGGCATCCCCGGAGGTAGTTGCTGTGCACGTCTTCGTTGAAATTGCGCGGGAAGTTTTCGTACCATTCCCAGTACCGGGCTATGTTGAACGACGAGATCAGATTGGTATGCCCGTCTTTCAGTTCTCCGAGCATGTCGCCCAGCAGGTCGAACAGTGCGTATTTGCTCATTGTGTCGGACAACTGCACGCTGTATTTCCGGTATACATCGTCCCAGTCCACGTTCTTGTATTCGAAGAAGCAGTAATGCTCGTCAATAATCCGCCACAATACGTCGAAGTTGGTCTGCGGATCCATGGTGTACACGTCCGCTTTCTCGCAACCGGCGAGCAGCAGCAGCGCGACGAGTATGCGAAAAACAAACCCTCTGTTTTCGGGTAAGACGGACGAAATGCCCGGTACGAATCCTTTATTGTCTGTTTCCATCATATTCAGTAAAAGGCGCTTTGATATGAACGTTTATTTTTCAGCCGTTTTCCGCCGAACGAAATAAACTCTTTCGCAAAGCCCACCATTATGTTATGCGATACGTGACGCACTTCGATACTGTTTATATCAGTGCGGTACATCTTGTTGAGGTAGCCGATGCGAATTGTGAATTTTTCTATCGGGAAATCGAGCGTAATGAAGTTGCGCATAGCAAATTTGTTGTGAAGCGAAGTAAAGTGGATGATTCCATCGTAGTTGCCCAGCCCGAAAATCTCGTAGTACGACTGTTCGTAGTTTGGAGCGAAAGCTGCGCCGGCGAGAGACAGGTCTGCCTGATAGCGGAGCGTAAGCGGGAAGTTTTTCAGGCGGAACGAATAAATGGCTGCCGCCGAAAGATTAAAGTCGACATCGGCGCTCAGCGCAAAGGGATTGTTGCTGCTCTGTGTGTTATACAGGAAGCCCAGCAGCCCGTGTGCGGCGGCTCCGGTCAGCAGTTTCAACTGCGGCGCCGGCTGGAAACGGTAGTGGTATCCATACGAATACTCGGCAAACCCCGAAAGGGCGCTGATGGTTTTCGCCGGGTTGAAGGTCGACGACAGGTGGGCGTAGAAAACCTGCTGCGTCGACAGGCGTCGACTGATGGGCGAAGCGTTTCGCATCCGTTCGTTCATCAGTTGAAATCCCCAGCCGGTATATCCGATACCGTCAGAGAGGTAGCTGTTTCGTATGTTGTAGTGTCCGACGCCTATCAGCGTGCCTTCGTTTGTGGAAGAAGGCGGCGTTTCCTGACTGTCCGTCTGTGCCGCGAGGGGCAGGGACACCGGGATTAAAAACGTTATTATAAGATGTTTCACATTCATAACTGATCATCAAAAAGATTCATTTGTCTGGAGGGCGGCTGTTCTTCGTCGTTTTCGTCGGCTGTTTCCACCGTCTGCGGGGCGGCTTCGCCGTCAGCGGACGTTGCTTCGGAAATGCGTACAGGCTCCAACTCATTCACGGTTGCGATTTCGTTAGTGGTGACACGTTTTCCTTTGGCTCTGAAACTTTTCACGCCGATGAACTGCTCCGCGTCGATAACAAGCGGTTCGCGGAAACTGTCGTTGCCGCCAAAAACCACTTCGATGCGCGGATATGCCTCATCCGTGAGCAAATATAGCGAACTTTTCGGATTCTCGCCAAGAAAGCTTTGCTTTTTATTGCCTGCCTCCAGCGAAAAACGCTTTATGTAAGGATATTGCTGTTCGGCATCGAAGAGCACCGCCGTCCATGTTTTATGAATATCAAACTTTTCGATCACCAGGATATTGTCGTCGTAGTGATTGCTGAGGTCGAAGTTGGTTGTATAGAATTCGCCGTTCTGGAGAATGACCAGAATGAGGTCGTCGCTCTGAAATTCGCCGAGTTCTTCTCCGCGTCCGTCGTAATTGAGGCGCAGCACGTCGTGGTCAAACCACACCATGCGGCCTCCGAGGGTCGAAGTGCCTTTCTGTTTGAACGAAATCTTGTGTACCTCGGCTTTTGTGAGTATGTTGCCTATCGACGAGCGTCCTTTTATCAGTATTTCGCTGAAGTTTTTCTCAAAGACGAATGTTTTCTGGCGCAGTTTGGGTTTGAGTATCACTTTGACGGTTTCGGCCTCTCCGTTCGGATTGGCGCTGAAATAGAGGATGCGCGAGCCGGGCGCTCCTTTCGTCACCGTATATTCCCTGTCCCGCGTCACGCCGGTGACGGCAAAACGCTTTATGAAGCTGTGGCCTGTCTTGCCGTCGCGATATACGACATTGTAGATGGTGCGACTGTCGTTGCGCTTGAAGACATTTACGTAAATTACGTGCTTCCCGACGAACACTTTTTCGCTTATGCGGATCACCCTGTATGTCCCGTCGCGATAGAAGAGTATCACATCGTCTATGCTGGAGCAGTTGCATACGAATTCATCTTTTTTCAGACTTGTCCCGATGAATCCTTCGTCTCTGTTGATGTAAAGTTTTTCGTTTGCCTCGATGACTTTGCTTGCTTCAATCGTGTCGAAACTGCGGATTTCGGTGCGGCGCGGATATGCTTCGCCGTATTTTTCCTTCAGCATCAGATACCAGTTGACGGTGTATTCTATAATATGATTGAGATGGCGTTCGGTTTCGTCAATGTCTTTCCTGATTCGCGCGATGAGTTCATCGTTTCTGTCGGCATTGAATTTGAGGATTCGCGCCATTTTGATTTCCATCAGCCGGAGGATATCGTCGTTCGTTATTTCCCGGATCAGCCTGGATTCAAAGGGTTTCAGGCGCAGCGTGACGTGGGCAACCGCCCTGTCCATGTTACGGGCGGTTTCAAATTCGTGATCTTTGTAGATGCGTTCTTCGATAAAAATACGTTCCAGCGAGGCGAAAAAGAGCGCTTCTTCCTGTTCCGACTTGCTTATTTCCAGTTCCGTGCGCAGCAGTAGGAGTGTCTGGTCGGTCGAATGCCGGAGCACCTCGCTGACGTTCAGGAAATACGGTTTGCTGTTTTCGATAATGCAGCAATTGGGCGAGATGCTGATTTCGCAGTCCGAAAAGGCATACAGTGCATCGATTGTCTTGTCCGACGAGACGCCGGGCGCCAGATGCACGAGAATTTCCACATCACGGGCGGTATTGTCGTCTATTTTGCGGATTTTGATTTTCCCCTTGTCGTTGGCTTTCAGGATGGAATCGATCAGCGACGAGGTGGTGCGTCCGAAAGGTATCTCGTTTATGACAAGCGTTTTGTTGTCCATCTTGCTTATTCTGGCACGTACCTTGACCGAGCCGCCGCGTTCGCCGTCGTTGTATCGCGATACGTCGACGAAGCCGCCTGTCTGGAAATCGGGATAGAGCGTAAACGGTTCTTCTTTCAGATAAGCTATCGAGGCGTCGATTAGCTCGTTGAAGTTGTGGGGAAGGATTTTTGACGAAAGTCCGACGGCAATTCC
>JAIRLL010000349.1 GCA_031259505.1 Tannerella sp. | reverse complement strand
TTCTCGTTCGGCACTAACGACTTAACGCAGATGACTTTCGGATATTCGCGCGACGACATTGCTTCGTTCCTGCCCGTATATCTGGAAAAGAAAATTCTGAAGGTCGACCCATTTAAAGTGCTTGACCGCAATGGCGTAGGACAATTGATCCGTATGGCGACCGAAAAAGGCCGCGCAGTACGTCCCGACCTGAAATGCGGTATTTGCGGCGAACATGGCGGCGAACCGTCGTCCGTAGAATTTTGCAACGAAGTAGGGCTGAACTATGTAAGCTGTTCGCCGTATCGCGTGCCTATTGCGCGCGTGGCCGCGGCGCAAGCGGCGCTCCGAAGCTGAACAGAAACAAAAAAGGGAGATACATGTTCTCCCTTTTTTTTAATTTGCATATGATCCGGAAAAACCCTACATTTGCTCGCATTATATGGCGCTTAGAAATAACAAATAATGGATAAATATCTGATAATAAAAACAAGGGACGAATTTCTGCGTATAAGGCTGCAAGACATACTCTATTTTGAAGCAGATAGAAATTACACGAAGTTGTTGCTGAGTGAAGGTCTCCAGTTTACATTTGCCATCAATATCGGCAAGATTGAAGAAATGTTTCAAACCCAGTACCTGGACTCGCAATCAATCTTGATTCGGGTGGGTAAAAGTTTTATTGTCAACAAAAGCTACATCCTGCAGATCAACTTGCCGAAACAAAAACTGTTGCTGTTGACGCCCGGAGGCAAACCGCGCGAATTGATTGTCTCCAAAGAACCGCTCAAAGCATTAAAGGATATGTTGGAACAGGAAGGTGTCAAATCCAGGAAGAATGCCGAATAAAGTCATGATAACTGTCAGAATCGGAAAAGCGAAAGATAATGAATTTGTGGTAGACGACCCCTACGTGAGTCGTTATCATGCGAAACTGACGAAGAACGAGCAAGGCGAACTCTTCATCGAAGACGCAGAATCGACAAACGGCACTTTTGTCAACAGCGACAGGGTGATAAGGAAAAGAATCACGGCTACCGACGTAGTCATGTTGGGTAATTATATGCTGAATATCAGAGATGCCCTGAAATATGACAATGATTACAGCGAAGAATTTGCCGCCCTGAAACAGGTATATGACAGCTACATCCGCGAAAAAATACGCATACAATCGTCCAACCAGTTTAAAACAAGGCTTTTTCAGTCGCTTCCATTTGCCGTAATCGGCGTAGTGGGATTGATTGTCGGGCTTGTCGGCAAAAGCAACCACACGCTGATCATCGTCAGTCTCGTCCTCGCCGTATGCGCCCCAACTGTAGGTATTTACCTGGGTGCAAGGCAGTCGGCGAAAATTCCCGAACTGCTGCAAAACATTGCAAACCAATTTAAAATAGATTACGTCTGCCCCAAATGCGGTGCGTTTCTGGGCGAAATCCCGTGGGAATCGCTTGCCAACAAAAAGCAGTGTCCGGTCAGTTCGTGCAGAGCAAAATGGGTAAAGAAATAAACAGGACGGACATCTTTCACCAAAAACAGCATTTTGTACAATATCCCCCTACTTTCGTACGTTATTCGATAAAAACAAAACAACATATTTTCATATTGTGTATTTTTGTATGCTGAAATAATAGTAAGCGAGTATATAAAATTAAAAATGTTATAAGTTATGATTGAAGAAAGTGCATTTGTCTCGATAGACAACGACGAATTATGGAATGAAGTAGTAGTCATAGACATGGACGACAGTTATGCCGATTTCGTATCGCTGGATGACAGTTATGATGAGACGCCCGATTTCATCACATTATCGGATGATATTGAAATTGATACGGATATGGACATCATGGATGTCTTTGCCGGCGCAGATGATATTGATGTGTCCATTACTCTATGATTTCGGTAAAATGCCCGCATTGTAAGGTTGGTTTAAAAGTTGACGAAGAGAAAATTCCCAAAGGAATAACCTCTTTCAAATGCCCCAAATGCAAGCAGGAAATATCGGTTTCACTGCTGCGGGAATTGCAGGAAGAGCGTCGAGCGTCCGGCTCCGATACGATAGTAATCCCTACGTCAAAAAAAGGCAGAGGGAAGTTGGTAGTCTTCCCTAATGAATACACGCCTGAACAGACGTTTCCCTTAGAGGAAGAAGGACTTTACATCGTAGGCCGGAAGGCCTCGGCCTCCAAGGCGAATATCTGTATAGATACGAAAGATAAATCTATGAGTCGCAGTCATATACGGATAGAAGTGAAGAAAAGCGCACAGGGAAGCCCGATACATTCTCTTTCAGACAATCAGAGTAAGAACCATACTTTGTACAACGGACGGTATTTGGGCGAAGAGGAGGTGATTGTATTAAAAAATAACGACGAAATTGTAATCGGAGATACCAAACTGCAGTTTCGCGAATGATGTAAATAGGTTGTAATCATGAATATAAGAATAGAAAGACCTTTTGCTATTAGTGAAAAAGGAGGACGGATGAACAATGAAGATTCCGTTTTTCCACTGTCTGAATTAGTAACCTCCAACCAGAAACTTTTTATTGTATGTGATGGTGTGGGCGGCGCTGAAAAAGGCGAAATTGCCAGCGCGCTGGCGTGCGAGTCTTTCCAGACATTCTTTTCCACATTCATTGATGGTGACCCGACCGAAGAATTTATCAACAAAGCCGTCCATTACACTGAAACCCGTTTTGACGAATATGTGCAGGCGCATCCCGAAGCCAAGGGCATGGCAACCACGCTCACAATGGTATATATCGGAAAGTCGGGAATCACCATCGCGCATATCGGCGACAGCCGTATCTATCAGTTCCGCAAGGGTGAAGCCATATTCCAGACCGAAGACCATTCGCTGGTCAACTCGCTGGTGAAACTGGGACAGATTACGAAAGATGAAGCCAAAACGTATCCCAAGAAAAATGTCATCACACGAGCCATCGGCGGAACAGACTGCCCGACGGAAGCGGAAGTGACGCTGATTACGGACATTCAGGCCGGAGATTATTTCTTCATGTGTACGGACGGAGTGACTGAATGTGTGATGAACGACGCACTTGCTCAGATATTTATGTCGTCTGCCTCGACTGAAAACATCAAGAACACCATCGTCGAATCATGCAGTAAAAAAGCGCGCGACAACTATTCGTTTTATATTTTGCCGATACAAAACGTGCAAAATTCGATTAGCTACAAACAATTTATTTTGTCTTTTCTTTATACTTTCATATAAAAAATATACCTTTGCAGGTAGAAAACCTAATTGCTTACGGTAATTATGCATTTACCAAAAGGACACTATTTGCAAAAAGGAAAGTATCGCATAGCCGATGTGATTGGCCAGGGGGGATTTGGTATCACATATTCAGGCACTTGGAGTACAGAGGTGAAAGGAAATCTGGGTACGGTAAAGACTGATGTGCCTGTTTGTATCAAAGAATACTTTTTCAAGGACTACTGTCTGCGCGACAGCGACACACTGCGGGTAAAGGTACATTCCGAAACGGGAAAAATCCTTTTCGCCAAGTTTAAGGAGAAATTGATTAAGGAAGCGAAGATACTTTCCGAAGTTCATCATCCGTACATCGTAAATGTGTTGGAAGTATTCGAAGAAAACGATACGGCCTATATTGCGATGGAACACATACAAGGCTGTTCACTCAAATATATGCTTGAAACGGAAGGTGTTCTGCCCGAAAAGAAAGTATTGAAATATGTATATCAAATCGGGCAGGCGCTCGAATTTGTTCATCAGAAGAGCATTATTCATCTGGATATCAAGCCGAATAACATACTGATAGACAAAAGAAACAATGCCCGCCTGATAGATTTTGGCGTAAGCAAACGTTACGACGTGGAGCAACAGGAGACGAGCACCACCATGCTCACCCTGTCCAAAGGATTTGCCGCCATCGAACAGTATGATGCCGAAGGCATACAGAACTTTTCGCCCTGCCCCGACATCTACTCCCTCGGTGCGACCATGTACAACCTGCTGACCGGAGTGATACCGACCGAATCTATACTGCGGGTTACCAGACCGATAGCCAAACCGTCGGAACTAAATAAAGCGATTACGCCACAAACGGAAACCGTCATCATAAAGGCGATGCAAGTCGATCCGGCCAAACGCTATCAGTCTGTCATGCAGATGCTCAATGAACTGGATATTCCGTCCTATTTCGAAGAAGCGGAAAATAACCTTTCGGAACAGTCCGAACCGGTGGCGACCGACAGGAATGACAACACGGTGGATCACAGCGATTCACGTCTGAAACGCGACAAAGGCCAATTCGGCGACAGGAAATCTTCGGAGAATGTGCGGGCAGGAAAAAAACGTAAAAGGCGCGTACTGATACCCGTATTCATTATATTTGCCGCGATTTTCGGTTGGGCAGTTACGTATATGTTCGACTTAAACGGCTCGGAAGGTGGCGTTTCGTCGCTGACGGCAAACTCGGATTCGACGCGTATGCTTGTAAATGTGGGAAGTGTGAGACCTGTGGAACCGCCCGGTCAAATTGCGCACGAAAACGGTTTGCCGAATGACACCGGAACAACGACAAATACTCCGAACGGGAGAATGTCGAAGGAAACAGCCGAAAAAGAAACGGCGCGTAAAGAGACCGACAGCGGGACAGAAGAAACAAAACCGACGGAAGAGGAAATTGACGTAATGTATGCCTCGCTGATAGCCAGCGGGAAAACGAAAATGGAGCAAAAAAAATATGCCGAAGCAAGAGAGGATTTTGCTGCAGCCAAAGACTTGAAAGTGACAGAAGAAGCACTTCGCCTGAGCATTACCTGCGACGAAAGGGAAGAAGAGCAGCAAATCAGTGAGCGGAAGGCTTTGTACGAAGCAAAATATCCGTTTGGTAACTTTATGATTGTCCGTAAAATATCGAACGGGCGGTATGGTGCAATCGATTCAAAGGGGAATGAACGTATTGAAGCCGTTTATTTGAGCGTAGCCCCGTCGCCAAACGGACGCGCATTCGAACGCGAAGACCATTTGTATGATATTTATGACGTGAATGGCATGCGTGTAGGAAATGGTTTGACAACATATTAAAATAATGAGTTGTATATGAGAAAAATTATCGTGGTTTGCATGTTGTTGCTTCCGTTGGGCGTGTATGCGCAGCGACAGGCTGAATATAACCGCAGAGGGGACGAAGCAATGGAAAAGAAAGATTATCGCGACGCCAAAATGTGGTATGAAGAAGGCGTGGCGTACTGCGATTTGTACAGTATCGACCAGTTGACAAAAATATGGCGAGTCGACGAAACGATGCATCTGTCCATGCGTACGGCAATGGCCAAGTGCTTGAACTGCTTGAATGAACTGGCGCTTGAGAACGATACTGTCGCCATGAACAGACTGATCGTGTTTTATGCAGAAGGAATCGGGACGGTCAGAAGCGAATCGTCTGCCGGATACTGGATAAATCAACTGGAGCAGGCGCGTCAGTCTTATACGGCGGCGATGCTCCCTGTCAGAGCGGAGAAAGAAAAAATGAACTTTTTTGTCGGCTATCACTTTTCTCCTATCGCGCCTTTTGGCATCCAGTTTGGCGGATTCAACAGTAAACTGGGCTGGTATCTGCGTCTGCGCTCCGATTTCTCTTTCCAGAATGAAAGCGGCCGGATGAGGCGGGTACATGTTGGAGATAAAGAAATACCGGAACTGGAAAGCGTTCAGTTCGAGTTTGCCCAGTATGCGGAAGAACATAAATACAATGCAGCCATGATGGGATCGGTCGGCATGACGGTGAAAACCTTTTCCGGCGTGTATCTGTCTGTCGGAGCAGGTTACTGGCAACGCGACCTGCTGCAAAAATTTAATTCTCTGGACGACGAGGGAAACAAATTATCCGATTTCTGGGTGAAAGACATGGATAAATCGAAAAAAGGCGTGCTGGCCGAGGTGGATGCCATGGTGCTTGCCGGTAAGCGGTTCTACGGAACAGCCGGATGCAGCGTGTTGAATTTCAGAAATGTATATCCCAACATAGGGATAGGTATTTATTTTTAATTCAAAAACGATATGAAATTGAGCGTAATACAAAAAATATTTTCAATCTGTTTGTGTATCGGCCTGACATGCGGGTGTATGGATGATAGCCGGAACATCTCGACCGAAGTGGTGAACGGCGCCGCACCGGAACTGGGCAGTCTGGAATTTGTCAGTTATACGGCATCAAGTATTGTGCTGAAATCGACCGTTGTCAGGGCGAACGGATACGTAATTTCCGAACGGGGATTTTGCTGGAGTACAGAGACGCAGCCGACGCCTGCGCAGAGTTGGTATATTGCTGTTGGAGAAGGGAAAGGAGAATTTATCGGCACCATCGAGGGATTGCAGGGGAATACGAAATACTACTTCCGGGCGTATGCCGTCAATGAGAAAGGGACGAGCTATTCGGACGAAGATACGCTTACGACCAACAGCGGACTGGGAATAGTGCGCACGCTGGATGTTACGAACCGCCGGGCGACTATGGCCACAGGGGGCGGGAAAATAGAACTGTATGGCGAAGGCGAAATCGTGTCGTACGGCATTTTCAAGGCGTCGTCCGAAAGCATGACAAACAAGGATACCATTCGCAGCACAAATCCCATCGTGGCCGATTCGTTCCTGTGCAGCATTTCGGGATTGAGCGCCGATACGAAGTACTACGTGCAGGCATTTGTTACCAACGGTTTCGGGACGTTCGTCGGCGATGTAGTAGATTTCAGCACCGGAAACGGCAAACCGGTTATTGATTCGATAAGGGTGCTGAATCCCCCGATAGACATCGGATATACGGAGGTGACTGTGGTGTCGGGAGTGCTTGAAGAGGGCGACGGAACGATTGAAGAGAGCGGATTCTGCTGGAGTGAAATTCCGCATCCCACCACCGAAAGCGGAAACAGGGTGCCTTGTCGTTTCCAGGGCGAAATAGGGCCTTTTGTGGCGCAAATCGACGGACTGACGCCTCGGCATACCTATTATTTTCGTGCATACGCGAAGAACGGCTTCGGCACGGTGTACAGCAACAATGAACTCATTATAACGACAAAAAGCCAGTTGCCGACGCTACGCACAAATTCGCCGACGGTAAACAGTGCGCAGGGGACGGTCGTTGCAGGCGGACAGATTCAGGATCAGGGCAAATCGCCGATTATCGCAAAAGGCATTTGCTATTCGTCGACCAATCAGGCGCCGACCATAGACGGCTCGTCGGTAAGTATTGGAGTGAGCGACGCCTTCTCGGTCGAATTGTCCGGTCTGAAAGGTGAAACGACATATTACATTCGCGCCTATGCAAAAAACAGCGAGGGCGAGTCCTACGGCGAAACCGTGACGATTACGCTGCCGCAGATATTCAACGGCGGCCTGTCGCCCTTCCCGCAAATGACACCGCTGGAGGCCTCGTCCGCCTATTTCATGATAGGGAGCAGGTTCTACCTGCTGGGTGGCGATATGGGACCCAACTACTCGAATCGGATGTTCAGCTACGACAGGTCGAGTGACGATTGGCGCGAGTTGAGCGCCGATCACCCCGCATTCAAGTGGCAGGCAGCCGTCGGCTATGGGCAGAGCGCATACGTACTGGGCGGCATGGGCGAAGGCAATGTGGCAAGCAATGACTTTTACATATACGCGCTACCCCCCAATACGTGGTATCCGATGCCGAAAGGCCCGGATTCGGCCTATCTGAGGACGGGTGTTGCACTCGGCGAGTACATTTATTATTTCGGAGGAATGAAAGATACGGCCAAGAATGACGTATGGGCATTCCATGTATCGAACTTGGCCTGGGAGAAAAAGCCCGAACTTCTCCAGGCGCAATACGGCGGGATAGCTGTCGGCATCGACTCCGTCGTCTACGTGGGGCTGGGCAAAAACACAGCCGGCACATGCAACAAAACTTTGTGGAAATCGACGGACAAAATGATGACCTGGTCTTTGGAAACGGACAATTCGGCCATCAGCAACGGCATACTGGCCGGCGTAACATTCAAGAATAAAATCTATGTCGTCGACGAATCGTACAGGATTCACGAATACGACCCGCAAACATTCCTCTGGCGTACGAAATCGGTGCTTCCCTCGCCGATGCACGACGTACAGTGCATGTATGCGCTGGGCGATTTGATATACATCGGTTTCGGAAACAATTCGCTCGTTATGTACAACCCATTATGGGATAACTGACTCCGAAAGCGTTTTCCAGAGATTGTCTTCGGGAACAGGGGCAATGATTTCGACGGGCAGACGGGAGACGGGATGCTCGAACGAAATCTGCCGCGCATGCAGGCAGATGCCTCCATCGGGATTGGAACGCTTGGCGCCATACTTCAGGTCGCCCTTGACCGGCAGGCCAATGTGGGCAAGCTGGCAGCGTATCTGATGATGGCGACCCGTTTTAAGGTCAACTTCCAGCAGATGGTAGCGTTCCGACCGTGCAATCAGGCGATAGCGCATGACGGCTTTTTTCGCATCCGGCCTTTCCGCGTCGCAAACGTAGCTTTTGTTTTGTTTCTCGTTGCGTATCAGCCAGTGCACCAGTTCGTCTTCGAGGTGAGGCGGAGCGTTTTTGACAACCGCCCAGTAGATTTTCTTCACTTCGCCCAGGCGGAATTTCTCATTCATCCGCGCCAGCGCCTTGCTCGTTTTGGCAAAAAGCACAATGCCCGTTACGGGTCTGTCCAGACGATGCGTCACGCCGGTAAAAACGTTTCCGGATTTGTTGTACTTCTTCTTTAGCCAGGCGCTTACCTCTCCCGAAAGCGGACTGTCGCCCGTCTTGTCGCCCTGTACGATTTCGTGGCAGTTTTTATTGACTGCAATCAGGTGATTGTCTTCGTAGATAATTTCCATTCATTATTTTTTTTGTAATCCGAAAAGAATGCGTACTTTTGCAGGCCAAATGGTTCCTTGGCCGAGGGGTTAGGCGCCGGTCTGCAAAACCGTTGACGGCGGTTCGAGTCCGCCAGGAACCTCTTAAATCCTCACACGCTGCTCAATGGGCGGTTGTTGTGAGGATTTTGATTTTATCCTCCAGTGCGATCAGGCTTTTTACATTCCGCACGTCTTTGTTCAATTCGAGAGCCTTTTGTATTGCCTTGAGCGCCTGTTCGCCGTCGCCCCGGTCATACAGCGCTTCGGCAAGAGACATCTGGGGCTGCCATGCTTCGGGATACAGGTACGTGTTTATTTTGAATACGTTGATTGCGGCATCCAGTCCCTCGCTGCCGCTTTTGGACAGCACATACCCGAAAGTGTTCAGTTCGCCAACCGACTGCGTCAGGTGTTTTATCTGCCGCGACAGTCCCCTGTGCGATATGTTACTGTCGTTCAGTATTCCTTCGTCAAACCATTGCGAGAGGTATATATACGATTCATAGTTGGGCGTATATTTGCCGTTGAGGATTGCCAGCAGATCCCGTTCGAGCGACACGGCGGGTATTTCGACAATACGGTTCACCTCACTGCCTTTTTTCGATATGATGAAGGTCGGTACGCGATAGATGTGCCTGCCCCGTTCTTCGCGGGTGACGGATTGTTTGTAAACGGAATCTTCTGCACTGAGGGCGATGACCGTTATCGCATGTTGCGGAAAACCGGCAGCATCCAGCGCCTTGACGAAACGCGGCACCTCGCGGCGACTGTCGCCACACCATGTGCCCAGAAAAACGGTGACCGAATAATCCTTCCAGTTGAAATCTCTCAACTGTTCGACGATTGCCGGATTAGGTTCATATTCGGCATGGTTTTTCGAATACCATTCCGAATAGGGCGTTTTTTGAAAATCATCGAGAGTACACTTCCCCCACAGTTGTGGCTCGTTTGTTTGTGCCGACAACAGGATCGGCAGCAAACATGCTGCTGCTAAATACGTTCGTTTGTTCATTACATTTGATTTATTGTTTATGTCAGCAAAAGTAATTGAAATTCTCCGAACAGCCGCCTTAAGATTAAAAAAAATCGAAGACTCAAGGTTTTTCGGATTCAACCGTTGCATTGTTTCCTGTGACAAAGTCTTTTCAGGCAATCCCTGTCCGGGCGATAATTTGAAATGCACCCGATAAAAGAGTTTTATCCGTCCGGATATATTATACTGCGCGCGGCATGATTTTGCGATACTGTTCTATCGGATTGCTTCACCCTTCGAGTTATCAGTGACGGGACGGCGGCCTGCAGTTGTGATCCGTCAGGCGTGGCAATTCAGCGGGCTGACAGACGCGGAGAAACTGTCCGTCATCCATCAAAAAAATCAGAACAATCAAAAGAATCAAAATTCAGACTGTCCCGTCATTGCCACTGCGGCCAGTTCCGGGCTTTACTTTAGCCCAATTCTCCCCATTGCCGTCGGTTTTAACCGACGGTCTCAATTGCGACCGCGAGGCACGAAGCAGGAAGCAATCCAGGG